>CAZZZR010000130.1:0-6977 GCA_964658605.1 uncultured Caulobacter sp.
CCCCCTGCCGACGGCGGCCAGGTCGCCGAGGTGGTGGTCACTGCGCAGCGCCGGGCGGAGACCCTCCAGAACGTGCCGCTGTCGGTGGTCGCCATCTCCGGCGCCGATCTGCGCAACCAGGACATCAGCGACATCAGCCGGCTGGAGCAGGTCGTCCCCGGGTTGCGGCTCGGACGGTCCGGCGCGGCGGAGCGGCCGGCGATCCGCGGCGTCTACACCGAGGCGGTGGGCATCAACTCCGACCCGCGCATCGGGTTCTACGTCGACGAAGTCTACCAGTCGCGCCCGCAGCAGACGACCGCCAGCCTCGTCGACCTGGAGCGGGTGGAGGTGCAGAAGGGGCCGCAGGGCACCCTGTTCGGCCGCAATAGCTACGGCGGCAACATCGCGCTCACCACCGCCACGCCCAAGGACAAGGTCGAAGGCGGGATGGACGTGACCGTCGGCGACTACAGCCGGGTGCGGGTCGAAGGCTACTTCAACCAGCCGATCGCCGAGGGCCTCGCGGTGCGGATCGCCGGTGAGTACGAGCAGCACGACGGCTACCTGAAGAGCTCCGTCAACTCCGAGGCCGACCTGCAGGACAAGGGCGAATACTACGTCCGTGGTTCGCTGAAGTGGACGCCGCCGCAGCTCGACAACAAGCTGCAGGTGCTGGTGCACGCCAGCTACTACAAGCGCGACGACAACGGCTTCAACTCGGTCAACGGCAAGGTGATCGGGGTGGCGGAGGATCCCAGCCTGGTGGTCGCGCCGGGCGGCACGGTCGCCTTCAACGGCGTGCCCTTCACCTTCGCCAACGGCTACAGCGGCCTGAACACCGGCACGGGCACGCTCTATCCCTACACCAACGCGGTGCGCGACGGCGTTCCGGACGTGAACGGGGCCGACATCGGCATCCCGATCCCCGGCAAGTACAAGTCGGTCTACGACGCCGCGCCCTATGAGCACCTGCAGCAGCAGCAGTACAGCGGCGCGGTCACCTACGACCTGAGCCCCTGGGCGCGGCTGCGGTCGATCACCGCCTACACCAAGTTCTCGACCGTCAACGGCGGCGACGGCGACGGCACGCCGCTGCCCGTCCAGTACTACGTGAACGGCACGCAGGCAGAGACGTTCACGCAGGAGTTCCAACTGCAGTCGAACAACCCGCGCAGTCCGTTGCAGTATACGCTAGGCGGCTTCTACCTGTACGACAAGGACGAGGACGGGACGAACAACTACTATCTGAACCGCGTCTACACCACCGCGGGCGCGGGCGCGCTGAGACTGCCGACCTATTACGGCGCCACGGGCAGCTGCCAGTTCCGCTACACGACCACGGCCGCCTGCAACCTGAACTATGCGTCAGGCAACCTGTACGACTATCCGCTCGACGACGCGGCGCGCACCCAATCCTACGCCGCCTACGGCCAGGCGTCCTACACCCTCTTCGACAAGCTGACCTTCACCGGAGGCGTGCGCTATACGATCGACCACAAGGTCTACAAGTCGACGGTGCAGAACGACTACGTCTCGAGCTACCTGAAGGCGCAGGGCGCGAGCGCCGTGACGCAGAGCAACTCCTACGCCGTCGCCCCCGGCTTCAACGACGCGTTCAACGAGACCTGCGGCGGCTACACGCCGATCGGCTATTCGACGGGCGGCAGCAACCAGGCGATCGGCCAGGTGCCGGACTACTTCATCACGCGTTGCGGCGTGCGCACGTTCGAGTTCGCCACGTACCGCCTCGCGGTGGACTACAAGCTGACCCGAGACAACCTCGTCTACGCCAGCTTCAACACGGGGCGGCACTCCGGAGGGTTCGGGGCCAGCGCGTTCGCCGCCACCGCGCCGGGCGGAAGCTTCACCACCTTCAACTCGGAGGGCGTGGAGGCGTTCGAGCTGGGGTCGAAGAACCGCTTCCTCGACGGCCGGCTGCAGCTGAACCTGGACGCCTTCTACAACAACTACACGCACTTGCAGCAGCAAGGCACGCAGCTTATCAACGGCGTCAACACCACCACCATCTTCAACATCGGCTCCGAGCACGCGCCGGGCGCCGACCTGGAGCTGGTGGCCAAGCCCTGGCGGGCGCTGACCCTGAACCTGGCGGTCAACTACCTGCACGCCCGCTACAGCGCCTATCCCAACTACGTGAACCCGAGCTACATCTGCTACTACGTGGTCAGCCCGGCGTGCGCGGGGACGTCGACCGCGCAGGGCGTCAACTACGGCGTGGGCGGGGGCTACTTTCCCAACGCCTATACCAACCCCGGCCAGTTCGTCGCGACCGGGCTGAACGGCTACAACTACGCCTTCGTCTCCACCGACCGGCGCGTGCAGAACCAGCCTGACTGGTCGATGCAGTTCGGCGCGCAGTACGACTTCGCGCTGCCGAACGGGTCGCGGATCGTGCCGGAGTTCCACACGCTGTTCAGCGACGACTACCTGCTCTCGCCGCAGGCGCCCAACATCCTGCAGAAGTCCTACTTCAAGACCGACGCCAGGATCACCTGGTGGTCGCCCGACGGCCGGCTGAGCGCCCAGGCCTTCGTGGAAAACGCCGAGAACGCCGCCACGCTCGGCCGCATCACCGTGGGGGCCAACGCCCAGATCCAGGGCACCTACGACGATCCCCGCACCTACGGCGTCCGGCTCGGCTACCACTTCTGAGCCTTGAGGGCGGCGGTCCGCCGCGCGCGGCCCACGCCGCCGTCGGCGGGTTCCTCAACGGCGTCGGCGACGCTGGAAACGGACCACGTCTCGCCGGCGCGACGTGGTCCGTTCGTCCCGCCGCTCCTGCCCTCAGGCCTGAACGGGGCTCAGAACCGCTGGCCGAAGCGGACGCCCAGCAGGCGGGGTTGGTTGTAGAAGACGTACTGGTCGCCGTTGCAGGTGGAGACGCCGCAGCCGTTCTGCTTCTTGGTGATCCCACGCCGGTCGAGCGCGTTGTTCAGGAAGACCTCGAACGTCTTGCGATCCTTCTCCACGCCGAAGCTGAGGTCCGTGATCGCATAGGCGTTGCGGCGGCCGTAGACGGCGCGGTTGTAGCCCTCGAAGTTGTTCCAGGCGCTGGA
This sequence comes from uncultured Caulobacter sp., assembly GCA_964658605.1. Taxonomy (GTDB): domain Bacteria; phylum Pseudomonadota; class Alphaproteobacteria; order Caulobacterales; family Caulobacteraceae; genus JASLDZ01. The sequence goes on from CAZZZR010000130.1 coordinate 3,060, forward strand.
CTGGTAGACCTCCGCCCCCTGCGCATGCGCGCGGAAGCCGCCGAGGTCGAACTCGTAGCGGCCGATCAGGTTGGACTTGAACGCAGGCGTGAACGGCAGCGTCTCACCCTTGGGCGCCACGACGTATGTGCCCTGGACGTAGTCCTTCGTCAGCTCGGCGTCAGTGTAGGTCGAGGCGCTGCTGATCGAGAGCCCCGTCATGGGCCGCCAGCTCACGTCCACCTCCGCGCCCCGCGACCGTGCGGAGCCGGCGTTCTGGATGGTGTAGAGCCCGCCCGTGCCGGTCAGCGCGTTGATCGTCTCGACCGAGAGCTGGATGCCGTCCCAGTCTTCCCAGAACAGGGTGGCGTCGAAGGTCAAGCGGCGATGGAAGAAGCTGTTCTTCGTGCCGACCTCGTAGTTGGTCAGATCCTCGGCGCCGTAGGTAATGGTCGCGGCCGGGTTGGTGACGCCGCGGGTGTTCACACCGCCGGGCCGGAACCCGGTGGAGACCGTGGCGTAGACCAGGTTGTCGGGCGTGATCTTGTAGCTGGCGTTGAAGCGGTAGGTGAAGCCGTCGTCCTTCACCTCCAGCGGGGCGACCGAGCCGTCGGCGTTCTTCACGCCCAGGGTCGTACAAGGCTCGCCCGAGACCAGCGCCGGGCCGACGCAATAGGGCACCGAGCCTTGCGTGCCGTTGAAGTCGGTGAGCGTGTTGTCGAAGCGGTAGTAGCGCATCCCGGCGGTGAAGGTCAGCGCCTTGGTGACGTCGAAGTCCCACTGCGTGAAGAAGGCCAGGTCGCGATCGATCCGCTCGCCGTTGTCGAGGTAGTAAGTGTCGGTCGTCCCGTCCACCGTCTTGCTGGTCGCCAGATTCGGGATCTGGTAGTCGTAGCGGAAGTCCTCCGTCTGGTGCTGCCAGAACACGCCCGCGATGCCGCGCAGACGCCACGTGCTCGGTGTGGCGAGCCGCGCCTCCTGGCTGATCTTCTCCGACGAGTCGCTGGCGACGAAGGTCTGTGTCGGATCGATCAGGTTGCCGGCGTTGTCGAAGAAGCGCGACCCCGACCCGTCGAGCACGTCGTAGAAGTAGCTGTAGTCGGCGTAGTCGTTGTCGCCGAACTGGTCGCGGTGCAGGTAGGCGCCCGAATAGGTGAAGTCGAGGTCGGCGATCTTGCCGGTGATGGTCAGGCCGGCCTGGTACCACTGGTCGCGGTTGTATTCCTTGCCGTAGCGCTGCGTGACCAGACTGTTGCCGTTGGCGCGCGCCGGGAAAGCGCTGAAGCTGCCTTCGCGGTACTGGTACTGGCCGACGATCGAGGGCGTGACGGTCCAGTCCTCGTTCAGCTTGATCGCCAAGGCCGCCCGGCCGCCTTCGGTGTCCACCGGGTTGTAGTCGTCACCCGCGTGCGCCGCGTTGTTCACGGTGATGCCGGATGTGGGATAGGTGCGGCTGGAGTATAGGTTGTCGATGTAGCCGCCCTCATGGTCGTAGAAGCCGACGACGCGCAGGGCGATGCGGTCGTTGATCGGCTGGTTGACGAAGCCCTCGACGATCCCGCCGAAGTCGCCGCCCGTGTACTTGTTCGCCTCGACGTCGTAGCCGGCGCTGAACTTGGTCGGGTCGGGCTTGTTGCTGATCAGGCGAATGGTGCCGGCTTCGCTGGAGGCGCCGAACAGCGTGCCCTGCGGCCCCGACAGCGACTCCACCCGCGCCAGGTCGTAGACGTGCAGGTCGAGCGCGCCGTTGATCGTGGTGATCGGCTGTTCGTCCAGGTAGATGCCGACCGTCGGCAGGGCGCCCTGCACATAGTTGCCGCCGTCCGTCGCGATGCCGCGCACCACCACCGTCGCGTTCTGCCCGGGATTGGCGCCCGAGATCGACACGCTGGGCAGGTACTTCACATAGTCCTCGAACTTCTGCACCTGCAGCTGGTCGAGCTTGCGCGTGTCGAGCGCCTGCACGCTGACGGGCACGTCCTGCAGGTACTGCACCCGCTTCTGCGCGGTGACGACCACTTCGGCCACGCTGGAGCTTTCGGTCTGCGCGGTCGGCCCGTTCGCGGCCGCGGTGTCCGGCTGCGGAGCCGCCTGGGCGAGCGCGACCCCCGAGGGCGCGAGGATCGCCGTGGTCGCCAGGAGCCCGGCCCGCAGGAGGCCGCTCGTCGCGCGCAAACGCCGGGTCGCCATCGTTCAGTCCCCTTCTTTTGAGCGACTATCAGGGGCGATGACTTCGTTGTCAAAGATTCGTGACGACAAGCTCCTGCTCATACCGACGCACCTCGTCGCCGAGCGCCTCGGCCAGGGGGCCTAGCCAGGGGGCGTAGGCGCGCCAACCATCTACGCCGTCACGATTCATCGGCTGACGCACCTGCTCTGAGCTGGCCGTGCGCACAGCCCGCTCGGTCTCGTGAAAACGGATGCACGAAGGCTCGAATTCCAGTCCGCACGCGGCGAGCAGGGCGCGGATCTCCCTCTCCGGGTCCTCCACCATGCGTTCGTAGCGGACGCGGTGCACCCGGCCGGGCAGCGCCGCGTCGTAGTGTTCGCCCAGCGCCACATAATCCCGGTAGTACCGCCCCAGCTCGCCGAGGTCGTAGGTGAAGCCCTGCCCGCGCGAGAAATGCTGTTTGAACGCCGAGAAGCCGCTGGCCATCGGGTGACGCCGCGCGTCGATGATCTTGGCGTTGGGCAGGATCAGGTGGATCAGCCCGATGTGCGCGAAGTTGTTGGGCATCTTGTCGACGAAGAACGGCCGGTCGGTCTTCCGCTGGATCCGGGTGCGCGCGATGAAGCGTTCGCCCAGCGCCCGCAGGTCCGCGGCGTCGAGCGCCAGGAGGCGTGGGATGTAGCCCCGCACCTCTCTCTCGTCCTCAGCGTCGGCCCTCGCCCGACCGCCCGCGAGCTCCGCGGCGATCAGTCCGACGTCCGGGAGCTCCATCGTGCCCTCCACCCGGCTGTGGCTGGCCAGGATCTGCTCGACCAGGGTGGAGCCCGCGCGCGGCAGGCCGACGACGAAGATCGGGTCGGGGTCCGGGCAGCCCCAGCCCGACCGCGCCGTCAGGGCCTCGCCCGTGAGCAGCGCGCGGGAGCGGGCGACGTGGCGCGTGGTCTCCTCCGCGTCGTACGGCATCTCCGCCCGCCGCAGCCGCGCGCCCTCGGCGTAGTGGCCGAACGAAGGCTCCGGCTCGCCCGCATCCTCCAGCGCCTTGCCGAGCGCGTAGTGCAGGTGCACCCGGTCCGCGACGGACGCGTCGGGGCGCCCGAGCGCGCTTCGCATGGCGTCCACGTCGTCGGCGGAGAAGCGGAGCGTCTTCAGGTTGGCGAGGCTCCACCACGCCTCCCCCAGGCCCGGCTGCTCGGCGAGCGCGCGACGGTAGGCGGCGACGCTGTCCTCCCGGCGGCCCACCGTCTTCAGCGCGTGTCCGAGGCTCATCCACAGCCGCGCCTGTTGCGGATGGCGGGCCAGGACGTCGTGATAGAGCGCGATGGCTCCCTCGTAGTCGCCGAGACGGGCGAGCACCGCGGCCATCAGCGCCTGGGCGGCGGGATCGCCCGGCGTCTCGGACAGCAGGCGGTCGAGCTCGGCGCGCGCGGCCTCCAGCCGGTTGCGCCGGTGCAGCACCCCTGCGTAGTTCAGCCGGGCGGCGGCGAAGCCCGGCGCGAGCTTCAGCGCCCGCTCGAGGAGGTCGAGCGCATCCTCCGCCCGGCCGAGGCGCGAGGCGAGTTCGGCCAGCATGCGGAGCGCGGCGATGTCGTCGGCGTCCTCCCGCAGGCGGCCCTTCAGCAGGCGCTCGGCGCGCGGCAGGTCGTTGCCTTGGAGCGCCAGCGCGGCCTCGACCAGGGCGGGGTTCGCCTGGGCGACGCGCAGCCGCGCCTCGGCCGCCGCCCGCTCGGCCTTCCATTTCGCCGGAGCCATCCCGGCTACTGCGCCGTCCA
>CAZZZR010000130.1:6987-7304 GCA_964658605.1 uncultured Caulobacter sp.
CGGCGCCCGTGACCAGCGAGGCGGCGGGGGAGAGCAGGAACACCACCGCCGCCGCCACCTCCTCCGGCGTCCCCGTGCGGCCGAGCGGGATGCGCTCGCGCACGAACCGCCCGAACGCGGGGTCGGCGAGCATGGGCGCGGTCATCGGCGTCTCCACGAAGGTGGGCCCGACGGAGTTCACCCGGATGTTCAGCGGCGCAAGCTCCACCGCCATCGCCTTGGTCAGCCCCTCGAGCGCGTGCTTGGTCGTGCAGTACACGGTGCGACCGGGCGAGCCCACGTGCCCCATCTGGCTCGACATATGCACGATCGCCCCG
>CAZZZR010000131.1:0-7304 GCA_964658605.1 uncultured Caulobacter sp.
CCTCGCCGAGCCACAGCCATCCGCCGGGCCTGTGCGGCGAGACCTGCGTCGCGCGCTCCAGCGCGTAGCGCGCGAGGTCCAGGTCGCGCAGGCGGAGCGCCGCGTAGCCCAGGTGCTCGTACGCCTCGCCCGACCAGGGGCGTCGCACGCAGGCCTGCGCGAACAGATCTCGCGCCAGGGCGTCCTCTCCGCCGCGCAGATGGGCGACGCCCGCACGCAGGAGCGGCCCGGCGTCACCCGCGGGACCGCCCAGCATCGTCGGATCGGCCTCGGGCCAGTGGTCGCGCCATCCCGTCAGCGGCGGTGGGTCGACGAGGCCATACGGCAGCGTGCGCTCGCCCCGCTCCACGATGATCGCCTGCGGGCGCTCCTCCCGCACCAGGTCCTCGAAGAGCAGGTTCTCGGCGCCGACCATCACCAGCCGCCGGAACCCCTCGGCGAGGAGGGGCGCGAGCTCACCCGCGTAGCTGTCGCGGAACATGACCGCGCTCGGCAGGGTGGCGTCGCCCGTCTGGGTCACGCGCAGGGCATGGCGTCGGGCGTTGCGCACGTCGGCCGTCACCCCGGCGCGCGGCGCGTGGAGCCGGGCGACGGCGGCGGGCGAGCGCCTCGGCGGCTCGAAGAGCGCGCCCAGGTCTCCAGCCTCCGTCCGCCAGCCGTAGTCGAGGGCGTCGGGCTCCAGCACGGCGGGGCGGCAGGGTGCCAGCGCCCCCATCAGCTCGCCATACGCGAGCCACGCGCCGTAGGCGGACCAGTGGCTATCGGTGCGGCGGAACACGTCCAGCGGGCCGCGGGCGTCGCGCAGCCGGTCCCTCGGATGCACGACCGCGACGCCGTGCTCCCCCGCCAGGGCGGCCAGGGCGTCGGCGATGGAGGGGCGGACGTAGCTGCGCCCGGGGGGCAGGGCGTCGTCGTGCACGCCGTGGGCGTCCGGGGCGATCAGCAGCACGAGCGCCGCGCCGGTCTCGTCCGCCAGACGGCGCAGGCGTCGCAGCGGGGCCGACCACAGGCGTTCCAGCCCGGAGGCATCCGCGTAGGGCGCGCCGTAGAGCGTCTGGGCGTCGAACCCCGGCGCCCGGTCGAAGAACAGCCGCCCGTCCGCGCCTTCGACGGCCCCGTCGATGCGCCCGGCGAGGTCGTCGGCGTCGTCCGTCGGGGTCATGCCGCCCTCCGGTGCAGGGCGCTCGCCGCGGCGAGGCGGAACGCCAGGTCGCCCACGGTGCGCGCGGCGGCGGCGGCCTCGTCGAGACGAAGCCCGGTGGCGCGCTCCAGCCGCAGGAGCAGGACGGTGTGGCCCAGGCTGTCCCAGCCGGGCACGTCGTCGGGGCCGGTGCCCGCGACCACCTGCGCCGGGTCGCAGCCGAAGCACTCGTCCAGGGCGCGGGCGACGGTCTCCACCAGGGTGGCGAGCGGCAGGCGCACCACGCCCGGTTCCTCGTCGGCTGGCGGCGGCGCGTCGTCCTCGGACGGCCGCAGGGCGCGCAGGCGTTGCAGGTTCTCGCCCCGGCTGACCTTGCCGGCGGTGGACTTGGCGAGCCATCCCGGCGGGCCTATCCCGATCTCGGCGACGCCCACGTCGAAGCGCTCGCGCACCGCCGCCCGGATGGCGCGCTCCAGCGCCGCGCGGCCCGGCCCGTCCAGCTCGCCCACCGCCTCGACGAGGAGGCCCAGCGTCTCGCTGCCCGCCTCCGCGTCGTCCAGCGGCACCGCGGCCGCCCGGCCGGGCTTGACGCCCGGAACGGCGCCGACGACGGCCTCGATGTCGCCGCCGTAGAGGTTGCGGCCGCGCACGATGATCGTCTCCTTGATCCGCCCGCAGACGAACAGTTCGCCGCCTTCCAGGAGGCCCACGTCGCCGGTGCGGCGCCAGCCGTCGGCGTCGACGGCGGGATCGCGGTCCTTGCCCTCGAAGTAGCGGTCGACCGCGGTGGCGCTGCGCACGCGGATCTCGCCCACGAAGCCGGGGGGCGCGTCGATCGCTACCTCCACGCCCGGCAGCGGCACGCCGCAGGAGAGCAGGCTGGCGCGGCGCCCGCCGCCGACCGGCGCGGCGACCCGGCCCTCCTCCAGCGCCGCGGCGTCGAGCTCCAGCATGTGGGGCGCGCGGCCGGGAACGGTCTGGGTGGCGGCGAACACGACCTCCGCCAGGCCGTAGCAGCAGCCGAGCTGCGACGGACCGATCCCGTCGCCCGCGAAGGCGTCCAGGAACCGCTCCACCGTCTCCGGCCGGCAGGGCTCGGAGCAGTCGTTCAGGAGGCGCAGGCAGGAGAGGTCGAACCGCTCGCCCTCGGGCCGGGTGCGGGCGAGGTGGGCGAAGGCGAAGTTCGGCAGCCACGCCAGCGTCGCCCGGTGCTCGGCCACGGCGCGCAGCCAAGTCGCGGGCTCGGCGACCCAGGCGAAGGGGTCGATCGCCACGACCGAAGCGCCCAGGCTGAGGGGCGCGAGCAGGCCCGTGACCAGGCCCATGTCGTGGTAGAGCGGCAGCCAGCTCGCCACCACGTCGTGCGCGCAGAACCCGGTCGCCTGCGCCAGCATGGTCACGTGCGCATCGACCTGGCCGAAGGTGAGCGCCACGCCCTTCTTCAGCCCCGTCGTGCCCGAGCTGTGCTGCAGCAGCGCCGTCTCGTCCGGGCTCCGGCGCGGCGACGGCGGCGCAGGCAGCCAACCCGACGGCCCCGACAGCACGGGCGCGCACCCCTGAGCGGCGGACGCGACGGGGTCGGCGGCGGCTTCGGGCGCGACCAGGGCCAGGGGCCGGACGCGCGCGATCACCTGCCGGTGCGTCTCCACATAGGCGTCCCGCGGCTGGCGTACGGTGGGCGGCGGCAGCATCCCGGGCGTCAGCCCCGCGGCCAGGGCCCCCAGGAAGGCGGCGTAGGTGTCGATCCCGTGGTCGGCGACGATCAGCACGACACGCCGGTCGGACGCTGCCTCGTCCTTCGCCGCCGCCAGCCGGCCTGCCCAGCGGGCCGCCCGGCCGGCCAGGTCGGCGTAGCTCCAGGCTTCGAAGCGATCGCCCCGTCGCAGGATGAGGGCGGCCTTGCCGGGGCGGTCGCGAACATGGCCGTCCAGGCGGTCGAGGGCCGTCATCACGGCCTTGGCGGGAGTCTCAGACATCGTCGCCTCCGTTCACTGTTCGGTGAGGAAGATGGACGACCGTGCCTAACAGTTACTAAACCCCAGGTTGAAGGTTAGACGATGAGCGCGCTGGCCCACGCCATCCTTTCCGATCCGTCGGGAGCCCGCAGCGCCTTCGCGCTCGCCTTCGACCCCGCGGTCTTCCTCGCCGCACTGAGGCAGGCGCGGCCGGAGTACGCCTATGCGCCGGCGCCGGCGGACCCGCTGGCGCTCTACCTCGTCGATCCGGAGCTGGCGCGGCTGGACGCCAACGCCCTGTTCGAGGAGGGCTGGTACCGCCGCGCCTATCCCGACGTGGAGGCGGCGATCCGGCGGGGCGACGCGCCGTCGGGCCTCTACCATTTCGTCGCCTGCGGCTGGCTGGAGAACCGCTTCCCCTGCTTCGCCATGAAGGCGCGCGCCGAGCTGAAGGGCCACGTGGGGCCGGAGCCGGACGCGGGGCGCTTCGACGAGGCGGCCTACCTCGCCGCCAACCCCGAGGCGCGGCTGGTGCTGGCCCACTTCCCGCACCTGGACGCCTGGTCCTACGCCCGCACGCTCGGCCGCGCCCTGGACGTGTCCGCACCCCCCGCCCGGGCCGTGCAGGCGCCGGGGCCGGACTCTGCGACCGACGACCTCTGCCCGATCCGGGCGGCGATGAAGGCGGAGTTCGATCCCGACTTCTACTTCGACGCCTATCTCACCCGGGAGGAGCCCAAGGCGGACTGGGCCCATCCCTTCGCCCACTACATGAGCGTGGGCCGGCTGAAGGGCTATTCGCCGAGCCCCGACTTCTCCGAGGGGTGGTACCTGGCGTTCAACGCCGACGTGCGCGACGCGGTGCAGCGTGGCGAGCTGCTCTGCGGCTTCCACCACTTCCTGAAGGTCGGGCGCGAGGAGGGAAGGGCGGCCAAGTTCGACCTCGTCACCGCGCTGGAGCACCAGATGCCGGGCATCACCTCGCCGGTGCTGCTGCAGCGCTCCTGCGACCTCGCCGAGCGGCTGAAGCCCATGCCCTGCAAGGTGGTGCAGGATCGCCAACGCACGCTCTGGGTCGTGCTGCCGCGCCTGAACCCGGACATCAGCTACGGCGGCTTCCGCGCCGGATTCGAGCTGATCGCCGCGCTGAAGCCCTGGCTCGCGGCCCGGGGCGTGCGCCTGTCCCTGATCGTGCTGGAGGAGGGGCGGGCGAACCGCGACTACTTCCTGTGGCGCTCCACCAACCCCCGTCTGCGCCGGGCCTTCGCCGACATGGAGATGCGCTCGCGCCACGAGATCGAAGCCGTGGAGATCGGCCCCCGCGACCGCTTCCTGGCCTATTCCACCTGGGACATGATCTTCGCCTCTCCCCTGGCGGCCCTCACCGACGAGCCGCGGGTGATCACGCTGGTGCAGGAGTACGAGGCGGTGTTCCACGACTTCGGCGCCATGCGCGCGGTGGTCGACTGGGCGTTCGAGCTGCCGTCCTACCCGGTGTTCAACTCCGCGGTACTGAAGCGCTACTTCGTCGAACAGCGCGTCGGGCTGTTCAAGGCCGCGCCCGAGGCGGAGGCGGGTCCGGACTTCGCCGTGTTCGAGCACGTCGTGAACCGGCTGCCGACACAGAGCGCGCTGCAGATGCGCGCGCGCGATACGCGCACGCTGGCCCTCTACGCCCGGCCGGAGGGGCACGCCGGACGCAACCTGTACGAACTGGCCGAGCTCGCGCTGAAGCAATTGTGCGGGCAAGGGCTGTTCGACAACCGCTGGCGGTTCGTCGGGCTCGGTTGCCTGGCGCCCCTGCCGCCGGTGGAGCTGGGCGGCGGGCACGTGCTCGAGTTCATGCAGAAGATGGGCGAGGAGACCTACGCCGGCTTCATGCGCGGGCTCGATATCGGCGTCAGCCTGATGTACGCGCCGCATCCCTCGGTGGTGCCGTTCGAGTTCGCCACCACCGGCGCGCTCGTCGTCACCAACACCTTCTGCAACCGGCCGCCGGACTGGCTGACCGACGTCTCGCAGAACATCGTGCCCTGCGAGCCGACGCTGCCGGGCGTGATCGCCGCGTTGGAGCAGGCGCTGGCGCGGGTGGAGGACTTCGACTCCCGCGCCGAGCATGCGCTCCTGCCCGCCAACGCCGACTGGCCGCAGGTGTTCGACGCCGCCTTCCTGGAGGGAAGCGTCGGCCGCCTGCTCTGAGCCCGGTCACGTGCGCGCGAGCGGCCTTCCGCCGCGCGGCGCGGGGATGCGCAGGGCTCGGCGCTGGGCTATAACCCCGCGCGACGGGAGGTCCCATGCGGCGCAGGCTCGGCGCAATCGCGATGCTGGCGGCGGGGCTTTGCGCCCAGCCCGTCGTCGCGCGGGCGCAGGAGGGCGCCTGGCTGCAAGGTGAGGCAGGCTCGCTGTCGCTGAGCACCGACGCCCAGGCGCCGGAAGGACGGGCGCGTCTGGGCGGCTCTCTCGCCTACGTCGCCCGTCCCGTGCCGGCGGTCACGACCCGGCTGAATCTCGACCTGCGCACCGGCGACGCGGCGGACGGCGTGCTGTGGCCCGGCGCGGCGGTGGACGCCACGCGCCCCTGGAGCGACCTCGGCCTGGGCCTCAAGGCCGACTGGACCCCGGCGTCGAACGCCGGCGTCTCGCTCGGCCTCACCGACCGCCAGTTCGACCGCCCGATCACGCCTGCGACCCTGGGCGCCGAGGCGGACGCGCCGCGCGACACGCGCAGCGAGCAGGCCGCCGCGCTGACGGCCTCCCTGCGCCCGGCGCCGCAGCTGGCCCTGACGCTGGGCGGCGAGGTGCGCTCCGCCTCGGACGCCATGGACCTGGCCGCGGACAGCGGTGGCCGCGCGCTCTTGAAGACGCGCGACGGCGCGGTGAACGCGGGCGTGACCTGGACGGTCACGCCGCGGCTGAAGCTGCAAGCGGGCGGCAAGCTCACGTCCACCGAGGTGGCCTGGGTCGAGGGCGCCTCCGCCGCGCAGGACTTCGCCGCCGCCCAGCCGAGCGTCGGCGCGACGCTCACCCCTTGGGTCGCCGGCGCGGTGACGGTGGATCTTGCGCGGGCGGTCACGCCGCTCGACGCCGGCAAGTTCGTCGCCCTCGCCCGGGTCAGCGGCGGCGCGGCGGCCGCCGAACTGCGGCCGGACCAGGAGTGGCGGGTGCAGGCGCGCTACACCCAGGCGCTGCCCGCCGCCGCCAGGCTGGAGGTGGGCGTGCTAGAGGCGCAGGTCCAATCGTCCACCGAACTCGTGCGCGTGGCGGGCGGCGCCGAGGCGCCCGGCAGCGTGGCGGGCGGGCGCCGCAGCGAGGTGGACGTCGCCTTCCAGACGCCGCTGGCGCTCCTCGGCGTGCGCTCGGTGGCGCTGCAGACGCGGGGCGTCTGGCGGGATTCGCAGATCACCGACCCCCTGACCGGACAGGCGCGCCGCATGTCGGGCGAGACGCCCTACGAGACCAATCTCGCCCTGGTGCACACGCTGGGCAAGCAGGGGCTCACCTGGGGCGTGAGCACCCGCGACCAGGGCGGACAGAGCTTCTACGGCGTGAACCAGCTCAGCTCGGTGGAGACCGAACGCAGCCTGGGCGCCTTCGTCGAGTACAAGCCTTCGACCTTCGCCGTGCGCCTGCAGCTCGACGACCTGGCCGGGGGCGACCGGCGCTGGACCGACGCCTACTACGTCGACGGCCGCGACACCGGCGCGATCCAGCGGATCGACCGGCGCCAGGAAGGCGGCCCCGGCTTCTCCTTCAGCCTGAAGCGCGCCCTCTGACCGCCTTGCCGCAGGAGGGGTTCGACGTCTCGACGCGCGCCGGGCGGCTGCGCGCCTACGCCGACTACCTGTGGAAGGACCACGCCTACCTGCGGCTGGCGTTTCAGAACGCGCACTGGATCGACCCCGACCTCATCCGCACCAACCAGCCGTGGCCCTTCCAGCTGCGGTGGTGGAGGGCCAACGGCGTGCGTACGGTGGTGAACCTGCGCGGCGGCGGCTTCGCCACCAGCTTCTATGTGCTGGAGCGGGACGCCTGCGCCCGGCTGGGGCTGACGCTGGTGGACTTCCCGGTCTCGTCCCGCGAGGCGCCGTCCAAGGCGCAGGTGGCGGCGGCCAAGACCCTGTTCCAGAGCATCGCCTATCCGGCCGTGATGCACTGCAAGTCGGGCGCGGACCGGGCGGGGGTGATGAGCGTGCTCTACGCCCACCTGC
>CAZZZR010000132.1:0-7233 GCA_964658605.1 uncultured Caulobacter sp.
GGTCGGAGCCGAGCGCACCCTGGCCTTCAAGAGGTTAAGGGCGGAAACGTCCGCGGCTTCAGGAGCTTAGAGCTTCTGATGGGTGAAAGCGCAGCCGCCCTGACCTGGCGGGCGCTAGACCGCCCGCTCCACCAGCATCCGCTTGATCCCGGCGATCGCCTTGGCCGGGTTCAGCCCCTTGGGGCAGACCTGGGCGCAGTTCATGATCGTGTGGCAGCGGTAGAGCTTGAACGGGTCGTCCAGCGCGTCCAGGCGCTCGCCGGTGGCCTCGTCGCGCGTGTCGACCAGCCAGCGGTAGGCCTGCAGCAGCGCCGCCGGGCCCATGTACTTCTCGCCGTTCCACCAGTAGCTGGGGCAGGAGGTCGAGCAGCAGGCGCACAGGATGCATTCGTAGAGGCCGTCCAGCTTCTCGCGATCCTGCGGAGACTGGCTCCATTCCTTCTGCGGCTGGGGCGTCTCGGTGTGCAGCCAGGGCTCGATGGCGCTGTACTGGGCATAGAAGATGGTGAGGTCGGGGATCAGGTCCTTGACCACGTTCTGGTGCGGCAAGGGGCTGACGACGATCTCCCTGCCCGGCACGTCCTCCCAGGCGTGGGTGCAGGCGAGCGTGTTGCGGCCGCCGATGTTCATGGCGCAGGAGCCGCACACCCCCTCGCGGCACGAGCGGCGGAACGCCAGGGTGGGGTCCATGGTGTTCTTGATGTGGATGATGGCGTCGAGCAGCATCGGGCCGCAGTTGTCGACGTCCACGTCGTAGGTGTCCCACCGCGGATTGGCGTCCGTCTCCGGGTCGTAGCGGTAGATGCGGAACGCCTTGACGCGCTTGGCGCCGGCGGGCGCGGCGTGGTGGCGTCCCTTGCCGACGCGGGAGTTCTTGGGAAGGGCGAGTTGGACCATCGAGCCTCTCGGGCGCGGGCGCCTCGCGCGCGCGGCCTCATGTCCCGCGGCGGTCCCCGCTAGTCAAGCACGCCGCGGGGCCAGGGCGCCGAACGCGTCGCGGGAGCGCGCTCAGCGCCAGGCGTGCATGAACAGGCGCCCGCGCTCGCGGCTCTGCGGCACGAAGGGGTTGTCCGTGAACTCGAAGCGGCTGAAGCCGAACTCGCGGAACATCTGCTCCAGGCACCGCTTGTTCGGGGCCCAGTAGTTGGTGGGGTCGCCGGCCATCTCGTTCCCGAGGTAGTAGCGCATCACCGGCTCGTCGAAGTCGTCGAGCACGGTCTCGGTCTCCACGATCACCATCTCGTCGGCGACGCTGGCGACCGCCTCGACCCCGCGGAGCGGATCCTTCAGGTGGTAGAAGACGCCCAGCATCATCACCACGTCGAAACGGCCGACCGTCTGCGGGCTGATGTCGAGCACGTCGATGTCCTGCGACTCCACCTTCGACCCGAAGCGGCCGTGCGCGTAGTCAAAGCCCGCCTTGGTGCCCCAGCCCGGCCCCGACCAGCAGAAGTGGTCGGTGGCCAGCACGCGTGAGGCGCCACGCCGCTCGGCCTCGAACGAGAAGAATCCGTCCCACGCCCCGACGTCCAGCACCGACTTGCCGGCCACCGGATGCTTGAAGACAACCTCCGCCTCGGTCTGCACGCAGTACAGCGGCTTGACGCCCGTGACGCCGTCGCCCTGCGGGAAGGCGTGCGAGTGGAACCATTGCAGCCCGGTCTGCGCGTCGGGCGGCGCGAGGGGGGCGTTGGCGGCCGGAACCTGGGCGGGCGCAGCGACCGCGGGCTCGCCCAACGCGCGCCTGAGCCGCGCGACAGGGTTGCGAAGGACGCTCTTGAACGACGTCATGCCTGGACTCGGGGAAGAGGGGCGAACCCCGCCTCCTCTACACGAAGGCTGGGGGCGGGATGTGGGCGGACGCCGGGACGATCGGCGCCGGCCGGCTCAGTAGACCCGCGCCTTGGGCGGGATGTAGGCCACGTCGTTCGACATCGTGTAGGCGTGGACGGGGCGGTAGTCGAATTTCACCGTTCCGTCGGGCTTCAGCCAGGACAGGGTGTGCTTCATCCAGTCCTTGTCGTCGCGGTCCTTGAAGTCCTCGCGGGCGTGGGCCCCGCGGCTTTCCTGGCGGTTGGCGGCGGAGTTCACCGTCACGACCGCCTGGCCGATCAGGTTGTCGAACTCCAGCGTCTCCATCAGGTCGGTGTTCCACACCATACCCCGGTCGCTGACCTTGATGTCGGCGGTGCGGCGCTGGACGTCGGCGATGCGCGCCACGCCCGTCTCCAGCGTCTCGCCCGTGCGGTAGACGGCGACGTCCTCCTGCATGGCGTTCTGCATCTCCAGCCGGAGCGCAGCGGTGGGGGTGGAGCCGGCGGCATGACGCAGCCGGTCGAAGCGAGCGATCCCGACGTCGCTCCAGCTCTCCTTCACCTCGGGCTTGGAGCCGTTCGGCGTCACCGTCTCCTTGCAGCGCAGACCCGCCGCGCGGCCGAAGACCACCAGATCGGTGAGCGAGTTGGAGCCCAGCCGGTTGGCGCCGTGGACGCTCACGCACGCGGCCTCGCCCACCGCCATCAGGCCCGGCACCACGCTGTCGGGATCGGCGCCGACCTTGGTCAGCACCTCGCCATGGTAGTTCGTGGGGATGCCGCCCATGTTGTAGTGCACGGTCGGGAGCACCGGGATCGGCGCCTTGGTGACGTCCACGCCCGCGAAGATGCGCGCCGTCTCGCTGATGCCCGGCAGGCGCTCGTGCAGGATCTTGGGATCGAGGTGGTTGAGGTTGAGGTGGATGTGGTCCTTGCGCGGACCCACGCCCCGGCCTTCGCGGATCTCGATGGTCATGGCGCGGCTCACCACGTCGCGGCTGGCGAGGTCCTTGGCGCTGGGGGCGTAGCGCTCCATGAACCGCTCGCCCTCGGAGTTGGTGAGGTACCCGCCCTCCCCCCGCGCGCCCTCGGTGATCAGGCAGCCCGAGCCGTAGACGCCGGTGGGGTGGAACTGCACGAACTCCATGTCCTGCAACGGCAGGCCCGCGCGCAGCACCATGGCGTTGCCGTCGCCCGTGCAGGTGTGGGCGGAGGTGCAGCTGAAGTAGGCGCGGCCGTAGCCGCCGGTAGCCAGGATCACCTGCTGGGCCGAGAAGCGGTGCAGGGTGCCGTCGTCCAGCTTCCAGGTGGTGACGCCGCGGCACGTCCCCTCGTCCATCATCAGGTCGAGGGCGAAGTGCTCGATGAAGAACTCCACCTCCCGCCGCACGCTCTGACCGTAGAGGGTGTGCAGGATGGCGTGGCCGGTGCGGTCGGCGGCGGCGCAGGTGCGCTGCTGGGGCGCCTCGCCGTAGTTCTTGGTCATGCCCCCGAAGGCGCGCTGGTAGATCTTGCCGTCCTCGGTGCGCGAGAAGGGCACGCCCCAATGCTCCAGCTCGTAGACGGCGGCCGGGGCGTTGCGCACGAGGTATTCGATCGAGTCCTGGTCGCCGAGCCAGTCCGACCCCTTGACGGTGTCGTACATATGCCAGCGCCAGTCGTCCTGGCCCATGTTGCCGAGGCTGGCGGAGATGCCGCCCTGCGCCGCCACGGTGTGGCTGCGGGTGGGGAAGACCTTGGTGACGCAGGCGGTGCGCAGGCCGGCCTCGGCGCAGCCCAGCGCGGCGCGCAGGCCCGAGCCGCCCGCGCCGACCACCACCACGTCGAAGCTGTGGTCGATGAAGCTGTAGCTGGAGGCCATGGACGCTTTTCCGATCAGGCCGAGACGGCGACCTTGAGGATGGAGACGACGCCGACCGCGCCGGCGACGGCGGCGACGGCCAGGTTGAGCAGGATCAGCGAGATCTTCAGCCCGTGGCCGCCGATGTAGTCCTCGATGATCACCCGCATCCCCAGTTGGGCATGGTAGAGCCCCACCGCCACCAGAAGCGCCGCCAGCGTCGCGTTCACCGGGTTGTGCAGCAGCGCCACCGCGCCCTCGTAGCCGCCGGGGGCCGCGGCGATCGCCGCCCACACCGCCCACAGGCAAAGCGGGATCAGCGCGATGGAGCTCACCCGCTCGGCGATGAAGGCGGCGGACCCCGTATGCGAGGCGCCGAGACCCCGGACCCGGTAGCGAGGCGTCAGGTAGTGGCCGGGAGGCGCGGCCATCAGATCGCTCCTATGGCCAGAGCGATAGCGAAGGTCACGACGGCGCCCACGACGCCGAAGGCGAAGGCGCCCCAGGCGGTCGCGTCGGCCGTCTTCGGCTGGAAGCCCTTGCCGACGTCCCAGGTCAGGTGCCGCAGCCCCGCCGCCAGGTGGTAGAACAGCGACACCGCGATCCCGAACAGCACCAGGAGGCCGAGCGGGGAGTGCAGCAGGCCGGTCGCCGACGCATAGGGGCCGGGCCCCGACGCCAGCGCCCAGCCGAGCCCTGCCACGATCAGCGCGCCGACGTAGAGCGCCACGCCGCTCGCCCGGGTGGCGATCGAGCCCGCCATGGTCACGTGCCAGCGCCAGACCTGAAGGTGCGGCGACAGCGGCGCGGCGCGCACCGCGGCGGGCTTCAGGCCCGCGGGCGGGGCGGTCTCCGTTCCGGTCTGGCTCATGCCTGAGGGCGGCTCCGTGCCTGGGCGACGTCGAGGGCGGGCGGGCTGCGGCGGTTCTTAGACCCCTGCCGCCCCCTGTCAACGCGAGGAACCGGCGAACGTGTTGCGGTGCAACGGATCGTGACGGAGGCGCAAGCCGACGCCCCTCGAGCCTCGTCTGGCCGCGCTTGCGGGACATAAGGATATCCTTATAGGTGGCCGCCGCTTGACACGCCGTCCATCGCGGACGCGGCGACCGGAGCCCCTCCCCTTGATCCGACCCAGCTACATCTTCACCAGCGAGAGCGTGTCCGAGGGGCACCCCGACAAGGTGGCCGACCGCATCAGCGACACCGTCGTCGACCTGTTCCTGGCCAAGGACGCCTACGCCCGCGTCGCCTGCGAGACGCTGACCACCACCAACCGCGTCGTGCTCGCCGGCGAGATCCGCGGCCAGGGCATCATGGACGCCAGGGGTAATTGGGCGCCGGGCGTCACCGACGAGATCGAGGCCCGGGTCCGCGCGGCGGTGAAGGACATCGGCTACGAGCAGGAAGGCTTCCACCATGAGACCTTCAGCTTCGAGAACCACCTGCACGGCCAGAGCGCCGACATCGCGGTTGGCGTGGACGCGGCCGGCAACAAGGACGAAGGGGCCGGCGACCAGGGCATCATGTTCGGCTACGCGACCAACGAGACCGCCGCTCTAATGCCCGCCACCCTGCAGTACAGCCAGGACATCCTGCGCAAGCTGGCGCAGGTGCGCAAAGCCTCGGCCGGCTCGGGGCTCGAGCCCGACGCCAAGAGCCAGGTCACACTGCACTACGAGAAGGGAGTGCCCGTGCGCGCGACCTCGATCGTGCTCTCCACCCAGCACGCCAAGGGCCTGACGCCCGGCGACGTGCGCCAGATCGTGGAGCCGCACATCCGCGAGGTGCTCCCCGCCGACTTCGTCACCGACGCCACCGAGTGGCACGTGAACCCCACCGGCATCTTCGAGATCGGCGGCCCCGACGGCGACACGGGCCTCACCGGCCGCAAGATCATCGTCGACACCTACGGCGGCGCGGCCCCGCACGGCGGCGGCGCCTTCAGCGGCAAGGATCCGACCAAGGTCGACCGCTCCGCCGCCTACGCCTGCCGCTACCTGGCCAAGAACGTGGTGGCCGCGGGGTTGGCCCGCCGCTGCACGCTCCAGATCGGCTACGCCATCGGCGTGTCGCAACCGCTCAGCTTCTACGTGGACCTCGTGGACGGCGAGATCGACCCCGCCAAGCTGGAGAAGGCGCTGCCGGAGATGATGGGCGGCTGCACGCCCCGCGCCATCCGCGAGCACCTGGGCCTGAACAAGCCCATCTACGCCCGCACCTCCGCCTACGGCCACTTCGGCCGCCAGCCCGACGCCGACGGCGGGTTCTCGTGGGAGAAGACCGACCTCGTGGACGCGCTGAAGGGATTGGCCTGAACCCAAGCCTCGGCTTGACAGCGAGGGGGCGTCCGTCGCCCTCTCGCGCCTCGCACAGCCGAGGGCCCACATGATCCGTCCGACCGTTCTCGCCGCCGCCGCCGTCACGTCCCTCGCGAGCGCTGCCGCCGCCCAGCCGCCAGCCTCCGCGCACCTGTCGCCGCAGTTCATGGCCTGCTTCCAGCGAGCCGGGTCCAACGCGGTGCAGCGCGACGTGTGCGCCCAGCGCGAGGTCGGTGCGCAGGACGACCGGCTGAACAAGGCCTATAAGCAGGTGATGGGCCAGCTCGCCAAGGATTCCGCAGCCCACGCGGCGCTCCGGGACGACGAGCGGCGTTGGATCACGCAGCGCGACTACGAGTGCAAGGTCAACGACCAGACCGTCAACGAGGCCTGCGTGGTGATGAAGACCGCCCAGCGCGCCGACGAGCTGGAGAGCCGCGTCCGCTTCTGAGCCGGCGCGGCGTCTGAAGGCGTCGCATGCAAGAGCCCTACGGCCCGCTCCGCTCGTTCGGGCGCATCAAGTCCCGCCCCATCAAGCCGCGGCAGGCGGCGCTGGTGGAGACGCTGCTGCCACAGCTCGCCATCGACCTGGCAGCCCCGCCGCTCGGCGAAGGCGAGACGTGGCTGGAGATTGGGTTCGGCGGGGGCGAACACATGGCCGAGCAGGCCGCCCGCCATCCGGACGTGCGCTACCTCGGCGCCGAGCCCTTCTGGAACGGGGCCGCCCGCGCGCTGCGGCACATCGAGGAGCGGGGGCTGACCAACGTGCGCCTGCACGTCGGCGACGCCCGCGACCTCACCGCCGCCCTGCCGGACGCGAGCCTGTCGCGGGTCTTCATCCTCTTCCCCGACCCATGGCCGAAGGCGCGCCACCACAAGCGCCGCCTCGTGCAGCCGGCCTTCGCCGCGGAGCTGGCGCGGGTGCTGAAGCCCGGCGGGCGCCTGCGCTTCGCCACCGACTGGGCCGATTACGCCGACCGCGCGCTGGAGACGCTGCGGGGGGAGCCGGGCGTGCGGTGGACCGCGACACGGGCGGACGACTGGCGCGTTCCTCCCGCCGACCACGTCACCACCCGCTACGAAACGAAGAAGCTGGGCGATTGCGCGCCGGTGTTCTTGGACTTCGAGCGGATTTGACCGACGCGCCCGTTCGCCGGGCGGAGCCCTCCCCTGGACGTCGCTCCAGCGCGCAAGCGGTGAGAGAGAGCCCTGAACCTCTTGGCGGATGATTGCGCTCGGGAGCGAGCGTCTCAAGGACGGC
>CAZZZR010000133.1:0-7211 GCA_964658605.1 uncultured Caulobacter sp.
CTCTGCTTTGCGCGCTCACCGGCGCGGAGGCGGCGCTGGCGGTGAACAACGCCGCCGCCGCCGTGCTGCTCTCGCTCAGCGCCCTGGCGGGGGGCGGCCCGGAACCCGGCGAGGTGGTCGTCTCCCGCGGCGAACTGGTGGAGATCGGCGGCGGCTTCCGGGTGCCCGAGGTGATCGCCCAGGGCGGCGCCCGGCTGGTGGAAGTGGGGACCACCAACAAGACGCGGCTGGCGGACTACCGCGCCGCGATCACCGCGCGCACGCGGGTGCTCCTGAAGGTCCACGCCAGCAACTACCGCGTGGTCGGCTTCACGGAGGAGACGCCGGTCGCCGAGCTGGCCGGCTTGGCGCGGGAGCGCGGCCTCCTCGTCATGCACGATCTCGGGAGCGGCGCGCTGTTGGACCTCGCGAAGCTCGGGCGGCCGCGGGAGCCGACGGTGGGCGAGGCGTTGGCGGCGGGCGCCGACCTCGTGGCCTTCAGCGGCGACAAGCTGATGGGCGGGCCGCAGGCGGGGCTGATCGTGGGCAAGGCGGCCGCCCTCGCCCCGCTCCGCCGCCACCCGCTGCTGCGCGCCGTGCGCCTGGACAAGACGACGCTCGCCGCCCTTGAGGCCACGCTGCGCCTCTATCGCGAAGGCCGCGCAAGGGACGAGGTGCCCGTGATGCGGATGCTGGCGCAGACGCCCGAAGCGATCGAGGCCCGCGCCGGGCGCCTCTTCGACGCGCTGGACGGTGCGGGCGAGGCGCGGATCGAACCCGTGCAGGGGTTCTCCGGCGGCGGCTCCCTGCCGGGCGAGGCGATGGAGAGCCGGGCCGTCACCCTGGCCGCCCCCCACCTCGACGCGCTCGCCGCCCGCCTGCGCGGGGGGCGTCCCGCCGTGGTCGGGCGCGTGGCGGGGGGGCGGCTGGCGCTCGACCTGCTGGCGGTGGCGGAGGAGGAGGTCGAGCTGTTGGCCGCCGCCGTGAAGGCCGCGCTCGCGCCACCATGAGCCGCATCCTGTTCGGCGTGATGGGTCACGTCGACCACGGCAAGACGGCGCTGGTCCGCGCCCTCACCGGCATGGAGACCGACCGGCTGCCGGAGGAGAAGCGGCGCGGAGTCTCGATCGCCCTCGGCTTCGCCTACGCCCGGATCGGCGAGGTCGAGATCGACTTCGTCGACATGCCCGGTCACGAGCGGTTCGTGCGCACCCTCGTCTCCGGCGCGACGGGGATGCAGGCGGCGCTGCTGGTGGTCGCGGCCGGGGAGGGGATCAAGCCGCAGACCCGCGAGCACGTCGACATCGCCGCGTTGCTTGGCGTGACCCGCATGGTCGCCGTGGTCAGCAAGACCGATCTCGTGGACGCCGAGACGGTCGCCGCCACCTCCGCAGAGGTCGCGGCGCTGTTGGCGCGGGCGGGGCTGGAGGGCGGCGCGCCCATCCCCGTCTCGGTCGTGACGGGCGAGGGGCTGCACGCGCTGCGGGACGCGCTGGCGGCGGAGGCGGCGCGGGCGGCCCCCGCGCAGGACGACGGCTACCCCTTCCTGCCCGTCGATCGCGCTTTCACCCTCTCCGGCCACGGTACGGTGGTGACGGGCACGCTACGGCGCGGGCGGCTCGCCCGGGGCGAGGTGCTGGAGATCGCGCCGTCCGGACTCGCTGTCCGCGTGCGCGGGCTTCAGGTGCACGGCGCGGCGGTGGACGCGGCCTCGCCCGGTCAGCGGGTGGCGGTGAACCTGCGCGGCGCGGAGCTCGACCAGGTCCCCCGCGGCGTCGCGCTCTCGCCCATGGGGCGGGTCGCGGCTGGACCCTGGCTGACGGTGGAGCTGTCCGTGCCTGCGGACGCGCCTGCGCTGAGGACGGGCGCACGGCTGCGTCTCTTGATCGGCACGGCGGACGTCGCCTGCCGCCTGCGGCTGCTCGACCGCGACGGCCTGGAACCCGGCACGACCGCCCTGGCCCAGCTCGACGTGTCCGGCCCGGTCGCGGCCCCGGCGCGCGAACGGTTCATCCTGCGCCTCGCCTCGCCCGCCGGGACCGTGGCGGGCGGCCGCGTGCTGGACCCGCAGGCTGGGCGGCTCAAGCGCAGCGACGCCGTGACGCTCGCGCGCCTCGCGCGTATGGCCTGCGCTTCGCCCGAGGAGGTGGTCGGGCTGGGCGTCGAGGCGGCGGGGGCCTCCGGCGTCGCGCTCGAGCGTCTGGCCGGCCTGTCCGGCCTGGCTCCGGCGCGCGTGGAGGCGGCGCTCTCGACCCTGGCGGTCGCACGCACGGCCGACGGCGCGGTTCAGCGGGACGCGTGGGAGTCGGTGCTCGCCCGGACGGAGGCGGCGCTGCGCGGCGCGCGGGGCGAGGCGCTGGCGATCGCGCGCCTGCGCTCGGCCGTCCCCGAGGCGGGACCTGTGGTGCTCGACGCGGCGCTGGCGGCGCTGGCCAAGGCGGGCCGCGTGCGGATGGAGGGCGGGAGCGTCCGCCTGGTCGATGCGCAGCGCGAGCGCGGCCGCGCGGAGACCGAGGCGCAGGCCGCCGCCCGCCTTGCCGAGTCGCTGCGCGCCGGCGGCCTCTCGCCTCCCGACCTCCCGGCCGAGCCGCACGCGCGCCGGGCCGTGGATCGACTGGTGCGGGAGGGGCTGGCGGTGAGGACCTACGACCGGGTCCAGAAACGCGAGGTCGTCTTCCACCACGCGGCCGTGGAGGCTGCGCGCCGCACGCTCGCCCCGCGCCTGACCGAGCCGGGCATGACGGTGGGGGAGGCGGGGGCGCTCCTGGGGATCACCCGCAAGTTCAGCGTACCGCTGCTGGAGCATCTGGACGCGGTGCAGTTCACCCGCCGGGTGGGGGACCGCCGCACGCTTGGTCCGGGCGCGCGGGCCTGATAGCGCTGACCCTCGAGGAGGCGACAGGGGTCTGGTGGCCCCCCTGGTCTTCAAAACCAGTGGGCCGCGAACAGCGGTCGGTGGGTTCGATTCCCATCCGCCTCCGCCAGCCGCCCCGGCTCAGCCTGCCGCGGCGTCCATGAACCGCGCCAGAGCCACGTCCTTGTCCGTGACCCCGCCGGCGTCATGCGTGGCGAGCAGCACCTCCACCCGGTCGTAGACGTTCGACCATTCGGGGTGGTGGTCCATGGTCTCGGCCTTCAGCGCCACCCGCGCCATCCAGCCGAAGGCCGCGTTGAAGCCGTCGAACCGGAAGGTCTTGACGATGGCGTCGCGGCCCTCGGCCGCCGCCCAGCCCTCAAGCTGCGCCAGCGCCGCCCGCGCCCCGATCGTGTCCGCGCTCATGCCGCCTCCTTGAAGTCGAGCCCGGTGGCGCGGGCGAGGTCTTCCAGCGCCTGGTCTTCGGCCGTAACCTTGATCGCCGTCATGCCCAGCGCCGCCGCGGGCTTGCAGTTGATGCCCAGGTCATCGAGGTACACGCAGGCGGACGGCGCCACGCCCAGCGCCTCGCACGCCATGCGGTAGATGGCGGGATCGGGCTTGCGCAGCCCGATCTTGGACGATTCCACCACCACGTCGAACAGGCCCATGATCGTGCGCACGGCGTCCGCCTTTTCCGCCGTGCCCGCCATGCCGGCGCCGTGGCCGGCGGGGACGTTGTTGGTGATGCAGGCGACCTTGAAGCGGGCCTTGCAGGCCTTCAGCGCCTCGAGCATCCGGGGGCGTATGTCGCCGGAGAGGAGCGCGATGATCTCGCGGCCGGCGACGCGGCGGCCCAGCGCCTCCGACTCGGCCGCGAAGGCGGCGTCGAAGGCCGCCGCGTCGATCTCGGCCCGCTCGAACCGCGCCCAGGCGTTGTCGGCGGGGTTCCTGGCGTTCACGCCGCGGAGGAAGCCTTCGGGCAGCCCCTGCTCGCGCTCGTAGCGGGCGAAGGCGTCGAAGGGCGAGCTGGTGATCACGCCGCCGAAGTCGAAGATCACCGCCTCGATCACGCCCGCCTCCCGTTCGCGGCCGGACGCTAGGGGCGGGCAGGGGATGAGGCAAGCGCCCTGGCGCGCCCGTTGCACCTCGCCGGGCGACCGTCCCAGGAGGGCACGATGCCGACCCCGATCCCGACCGCGCTCGCCGGCGCCCTCATGCTCTCCGCCGCTCCCGCATTCGCGCACGACGCCGAAGGCCTTCTGGCCGCGCCGCCGGCCCACGCCCGAGCCGGGCAGTGCTACGCGCATGTCCACAAGGCCGCCCGCTATGCGCCGCCTCCCGTGCCGGGCGCGCACTGGCGCCTATCGCCGCCCCCGCCCGGCTCCCCCGGCCCCGTCTGGTGCCTGACGTTCGACGCGGCGTCGCCTCCGCAACTGATCTCGCTGGCGCGCGACGGCTGGATCCGCGTCCGCTGCGGGCCGCCGAGGGTCGCCCGCGTCCGCCACCATCGCCGCGTCCACGCGCAGCGGCCGCCCCCGCCCGTCTATGCCGTCGCGCCGCCCCCGGTCGGCCCCTGCTGTCTCCTCGCGCAAGCGGCCGGCCCCCCGCCTCCGCCAGTGGTGATCCTGCCTGCGCCCCGTCCCTACAGCCCGCCGAGCCCCGCCGGCCGCTGGCTCACCTGGCCCGGGAAGCGGCTCTATTGACGGAAACGGATGCGTTCGCTCGAAAACGAACACCGTCCGCCGCAAGGCTTCGACTTCCCGCGTGCGTCGGCTGAAAAAAACGGGTTAGGTCGCGGACCTATGCTCGACGACGCTTTCACGAGACGGCTGCACGAGTTCCGCGGCGAGATCGATGGGCGGTTGCCGGCGCTGCTCGCCGGACCCGGTTCGCCCGCCGTGCTGCAGGACGCGATCGCCTACGCCCTGCTGTCCCCGGGCAAGCGGCTGCGTCCGACGCTGACGCTTCTGGCCGCCGAGCACTTCGGGCGCGCCGATCCCGAGGGCGCCCGCGCCGCCGCGCTGGACGCGGGCTGCGCCATCGAGATGGTGCACGCCGCCTCCCTGATCCTCGACGACCTCCCCTGCATGGACGACGCCTCGGTGCGGCGCGGACGCCCGGCCTGCCACCTGCGCTTCGGCGAGGACATGGCGGTGCTGGCGTCGGTCGCGCTCCTGAACCAGGCCTATGCGACGCTGGCGGCGGCGCGCGGGCTCCCGGCGGATGTGCGGCTGGCGCTGGTGGCGCGGCTCAGCGCGGCGGTCGGCCTCGACGGTCTCGTCGCCGGCCAGGCGCGCGACCTGCGCGAGCGGGCGGGCGTGGCCGACGCCGCGCCCCTGCACGATCTCAACCGGCAGAAGACGGGCGTGCTGTTCGTCGCCGCGGTCGAAGCGGGCGCTGCGGCGGCCGGCGCCACGGGCGCGCGGCTGCAGGGCGCACGCGCCTTCGCCGCGGCGCTCGGCGAGGCGTTCCAGATCCTCGACGACCTGCTGGACGCCACCAGCACCTCCGACTCCGCCGGCAAGGACGTGCGCCAGGACGGCGCCAAGCCCACCGTCGTGTCGCTCGTGGGGACCGACGCCGCCCGCATCGAGATGCGGCGGCGGCTCGACGCCGCGCTCGATCACCTCGCCGACGTGGGGCCGGGGCCGCTCAGCCGCTTCGCCGAGGCGCTCTTCGGCGCCGTACCCGCCGCGGCCTAGCCCCTCGGGATCATCCTTTCGGGATCAGGGCGCAGGCGACGCGCTCGCCCGCTCCGCCGATCGGCTGGGTGAGCCCGTCGTCGGCGTTGGCGTGCACGATCAGGGCCGAACCGTCGGCGTCCATCAGGGCCGTGGAGGTCGCGCTCCCCTTGGCGGTGACGAAGGTGGAGAACACCTCGGCGTGCACCTTACCGTCCTCCCCCGCCCACACGTTCGGCAGGTCGCCGGCGTCCGGACCGTCCGGGTTGAGCAGGCCGTGCGGCGTCTTCACGCCCATGGGCATGATGTGGGCGCCGCTCTTCGCCAGCTTGGGGTCCGAGCAGTCGGCGACGGCGTGGAAGTGGATGGCGTGCCAGCCGGGCGCGAGGCCCGTCAGCTCCAGCCGCACCAGCACGCCCTTGGGGGTTGGCGTCAGCGTGCCGGTCCCGCGTGGCTTGCCGTCGCCGGAGTTGAAGGTGAGCGGCGTCGGCGCTGTCTGGGCGAGGGCGGGGCTGGTCGCCAGGGCGGCCAGGGCGAAGAGGACGATGGGGCGCATGGCGGTCTCCGATCGGCGGACTTTCGCCACGCTAGACGCTCGAGCTTGGGCGCGACAGCGGGTTGCGTCGCCTTGACACTCCGCCCCCCCGCCGCGACATCGCACCGCAACATGACTGGAGGCGCGTCCGCGCGCCCTGACAGGAGATCCCCATGGCCGTCCGCGTCGCCATCAACGGCTTCGGCCGCATCGGCCGCCTCGTGCTGCGCTCGATCGTCGAGCACGCGCGCCGCGACGTCGAGGTGGTGGCGATCAATGACCTCGGGCCTGTGGCCACCAACGCTCACCTGCTGCGCTACGACTCCACCCATGGCCGCTTCCCGGCGCACGTGACCACCGGCGACGACTGGATGGACGTGGGGCTGGGCCGGATGCGCGTCACCGCCATTCGCAACCCCGCCGAGCTGCCGCACAGGGAGTTGGGCGTCGACATCGCCTTCGAATGCACCGGCATCTTCACCGCCCGCGACAAGGCGGCCGCGCACCTGGAGGCGGGCGCCAAGCGGGTGCTGATCTCCGCGCCCGGCGAGAACGCCGACAAGACCATCGTTCACAAGGTCAACGATCAGACCCTGACCGCCGACGACCTTGTGGTCTCCAACGGCTCCTGCACCACCAACGCGCTCGCGCCCGTGGCCAAGGTGCTGAACGACCTGTGCGGGATCGAGAGCGGCTACATGACCACGATCCACAGCTACACCAACGACCAGCCCTCGCTCGACCAGATGCACAAGGACCTCTACCGGGGTCGGGGCGCGGGCCAGTCGATGATCCCCACCTCCACCGGCGCGGCCAAGGCGCTGGGATTGGTGCTGCCCGAGCTGAAGGGCAAGCTCGACGGCTCGTCGGTGCGGGTGCCGACGCCCAACGTGTCCGTGGTCGACCTGGTGATCCAGGCCGGGCGCGAGGTCTCGGTCGAGGAGATCAACGCCGCGGTGCGCGAGGCCGCCGACGGGCCGATGAAGGGCGTGCTGGGCTACACCGACGAGCCGCTGGTCTCCACCGACTTCAACCACATCGCCAACTCCTCCACCTTCGCCCTGCCGCAGACCCAGGTCGTCGGCGGCCGCATGGCCCGGGTGCTGAGCTGGTACGACAACGAGTGGGGCTTCTCGACCCGCATGGCCGACACCGCGCT
>CAZZZR010000134.1:0-7208 GCA_964658605.1 uncultured Caulobacter sp.
CGTCCTTGAGACGGTCGGAGCCGAGCGCAATCATCCGCCAAGAGGTTCAGGGCTTCCCCTCGCCGCTCGCGCGCCGACGCGACGCCCAGAGAAGGGCTCCGCCCGGCGAGGTCGAGTGGAGCTTCCGCTACCCGCGCCAGAATCCCACGATCTCTTTCACCTCGCCGATCACCGGCTCCGCCACCGCCCGCGCCCGCTCGGCTCCGTCGCGGAGCACGCGGTCGATCTCGGCGGGGTCGGACATCAGGCGGGCCATCTCTGCGGTCACGGGGGCAAGCGCGGAAACCGCGACCTCCGCCAGCTCCGGCTTCAGAGCGCCGAAGCCCTTGCCCGCGAACCGCTCAAGCGCTTGCGCCTTGGTCACGTCCGCCAGCGCCGCATAGATGGCGATGAGGTTGGCGGCCTCCGGCCGGCCGGCCAGTTCCTCCACCGTGGCGGGCAGGAGGTCGGCGTCGCTCTTGGCGCGCTTGAACTTCTTCGCGATCGTGTCGGCGTCGTCCAGGAGGTTGATGCGCGACTGGTCGCTGGGATCGGACTTGGACATCTTCGCCGTCCCGTCCCTCAGGCTCATCACCCGGGGGGCCGGTCCCTCGATCAAGGGGTCGGGCAGGGGGAAGAAGCCGGGAGCGTCGAAGTCCTGGTTGAACTTCTGGGCGATGTCGCGGGTCAGCTCCAGGTGCTGCTTCTGGTCCTCGCCCACCGGCACGTCGGTGGCCTTGTAGAGCAGGATGTCGGCGGCCTGCAGCACGGGATAGGCGTAGAGGCCGACCGACGCCCCCTCCTTGTCCTTGCCCGACTTGTCCTTGAACTGCGTCATCCGGTCGAGCCAGCCGACGCGGGCGGTGCAGTCGAGGATCCAGTTCAGCTCCGCATGGCCCGGCACCGCCGACTGCGGCCAGATCACGGTCTTCGCCGGGTCGAGGCCGGAGGCGAGGTAGGCGGCGGCGATCTCGCGCGTCTGGGCGGCGAGGAGCTTGGGGTCCTGCCACTGGGTGACGGCGTGCAGGTCGGCCACGAACACGAAGGTCGGTGCCTGCTCCTGCAGCGGCGTGAACCGCTTCAGGGCCCCCAGGTAGTTGCCGAGGTGCAGCGAGCCGGAGGCCTGTATCCCCGACAGGATCCGGCGCGGCCCGGTATAGGCGTGAGGGGCGGGGGACGGCTCGGGCGTGGTCACGGGCGCTGTCTAGCGGGGGAGCCGGGGCGCTGTCACGCGACGCGCGCGGCCGGGCTCAGCCGCCGTGCGCCCAGGCCTTGATCAGCTGGTGGGCGATGGCGAGCGGCGGCGGCGCGAAACAGCCATCGACCGGCTCGCCCGCCGCCAGGCGCGCCGTCTCCTCGCGGGTGAACCAACGGACCGCCTCCAGCTCGTGGTCGCCGATCGCGGCCTCGCCCGCCTCCACCTCGGCGATCAGGCCGATCATCAGCGACGACGGAAAGGGCCAGGGCTGGGAGGAGTGATAGCGCACCGTCAGCGCGTCGAGCCCCGCCTCCTCCTTCAGCTCGCGCGCGCAGCCCTCCTCGATCGTCTCGCCGGGCTCGATGAAGCCCGCAAGCGCCGAGAACATGCCGGGAGGCCAGGCGGCCTGGCGGCCGAGCAGGCACCGCTCGCCACGGGTGGCCAGCATGATCGCCACGGGGTCGGTGCGCGGGAAGTGCTCGGTCGCGCAAACGGGGCAGCGGCGCTTCCATCCCGCATCCGCCACATGGGAGGCCGCGCCGCAGTTGGAGCAGAAGCGGTGGCGGCGGCGCCACTCGAACACCGCCTTGGCGGTCGCGGCGATCGCGGCCTCCCCCGGCGCCAGCACGGCGGCGAGGGGCCGCAGTTCCTCGAACGCGCCGTAGCCGGCCAGGGGAGGGGCGGCCGCGGGATCGCCGGCGCCCTCCAGGTCGACGGCGAAGACCGGCGTGTCCTTCCACAGGCCCAGGAACAGCGTGTGCTCGGCGTCGGCCAGCTCCCGGGCGGCGGAGGCGGGGGCGTAGGCCAGGCGGGGCGCGCCGCCGGGGCGGGGCTCGGCCAGCACCCGCCCGTTCCAAAGGGGCAGCACCAGCGCGTCGGGTGAGGAGAGGTGGGCGGCGATCCACTCGGCGTCCCCGCGCCGCTCGCTCCCCCGCTCCAGCGGGTTTCCGGCGAAGACGTTGGCGAAGGCGGTCAGCGGCATGGGGCGGGTTCTAGCGCGTCCCCCGCCGCGCTCCAGCCCGAACTCGAAGGCTCAGGCCGCAGGCGTCGGAGGGGCGACCACCGCGGGCACGGCGAGAGGCGGCGGCCGGTCGGTGATCGGCACGGGGTTCGGTTTGGCGGCGGCGGGCGCGGGCTCCGCGGCGGCGAGGCGCAGCTCGGCGTGGATCCGGCCGTCGGCGCCCCGGGCGGATGCGACCGTCAGGCCGTCCTGCGGGGCGGCCGGCGGAGCAGGCGCGGGCGGCGCGCCGAAGCGCTCGTGCGGGACGTAGGCGGCGGTGAAGGCCTGCGGCTGCCCCAACTCGCCCGGCCAGCGGTAGAAGATGTGCGCGCCGATCTGCGCCACCTTGCTGACGCTCGAGCGCCAGTAGGGGGCGACGTAATCGGCGTGGTAGTGTGTCGCCAGGCCCACGCCCGCGAACACACGCCCGTGCAGGGCCTCGCGGGCGATCTGCTTGGCCCGGTCCCACGCCCAGCCCGCCACCGGCTTGGACAGCGAGCCGTCGCAGGTGAAGCTGAACTGGCAGCCGGTCGACAGGTTCGAGCCCTGGTAGACCACGCCGCAGACCGAGTGCGGGAACATGGCGTTGCGCATGCGGTTCAGCACCACCTGCGCGACCGCCCGGCCGCCGTCCGCGCTCTCTGAGCCGGCCTCGAAGTAGACCGCCTGCGTCATGCAGGTCATCGCGCGCTTCTGGTCGGCCGCGGAGCCGGTGATCACGAAGGGACGGCCCGTGGCGGCGGCGGCGTCGGCGAAGGGGGTGGAGGCGTTGGCCAGAAGCGCCTGCGCGCCGCTCAGGTCCCCGGTCGGTCCGAGGTCGGCGAGCAGCGGGCTGGGGGCCAGATCGGCCCCCGCCTCGGCGCGGGGATCGCGGCCGGAATCGTGGAACGTCAGGGGATCGATGCCCAGGGCGCGGGCCAGCGCCGCGTCTGAGAAGTCGCCGCCGATCCGGGCCGCCAGCGGCGCCATCCGCGCCCGCAGCGCGGCGGTTTCCGAGACGTTCGCATCCGCCAGTTGACCGAAGGCCGCGAAGGTGGAGAACGCGCCGAAGACAACGCCAAGCTTCAGCGCCTGGCGCGCCGTAGAGTGTCTGAAATTCACTGAGTGTAGTCCGAGCGCGTCTCACGGACGCTGCCGATGGCCGGGCCTATACACGGGGAGCGTTCGCGTGTCACGTGGCGAGACTTGGGCAGGATTTTGACGGCGCTTTTATGCCGGGCCGGTTGAGGGTTAACGGCGCCGACGAAGGCGCCGATCGGCGCGGGTTGCGGCGGCGGCGCGGGCGGGCGATATACGGGGCGGAGGCTGGCGTCGGGCGATGCCCTCGCCAACCCGGTCAGGTCCGGAAGGAAGCAGCCGTAACGAGTTCCGCTTCGGGTCGTCGTCCAGTCTCCACCCGACCCTTCCGCCTCGCGCCATGGGGCCGACCGCCCTATGACCGACACCGAAGCCGCCCCTTGGGACATCGACGCGCTGGAGGCCGAAGAGCCCGCCGAACGCGATCCCGACACCGACGACATGTTCGGCGGCCCCGCGCCCGCCGCCGACCTGCCGGAGCCAGCCGCGCCGCTCGTCGCGCCGCTCCGCGCCGCGGATGCCCCGGCCTACCAGGTGCTGGCGCGCAAGTACCGGCCGCGCACCTTCGAGGACCTGATCGGGCAGGAGGCGATGGTGCGCACGCTCACCAACGCCTTCGCCACCGGCCGCATCGCCCACGCCTTCATGCTCACGGGCGTGCGGGGCGTCGGCAAGACCACCACCGCCCGCCTGATGGCGCGGGCGCTCAACTACGAGAGCGACACCGTGCACGGTCCCTCGGTCGACCTCACCGTCGAGGGCCGCCACTGCCGCGCGATCATCGAGGGCCGGCACATGGACGTGCTGGAGCTGGACGCCGCCTCGCGCACCAAGGTCGACGAGATGCGCGAGCTCCTGGACAGCGTGCGCTATGCGCCGGTGGAGGCCCGGTACAAGGTCTACGTCATCGACGAGGTGCACATGCTCTCGACGGCGGCGTTCAACGCGCTCCTCAAGACGCTGGAGGAGCCGCCGGCGCACGCCAAATTCATCTTCGCCACCACCGAGATCCGCAAGGTGCCGGTGACGATCCTGTCGCGCTGCCAGCGCTTCGACCTGCGCCGCGTCGAGCCTGACGTTTTGGGCGGCCACCTGAAGCGGGTCGCGGGCAAGGAAGGGGCCAGCGTCGAGCCGGACGGCATGGCGCTGATCGCGCGCGCCGCCGAGGGCTCGGTGCGCGACGGCCTCTCCATCCTCGACCAGGCGATCGTGCAGGCGCGGCCCGGCGTGCCCGTCACCGCGGGCGAGGTTCGCGACATGCTGGGGCTGGCCGACCGCGGCCGCACCCTGGCGTTGTTCGAGACCGTCATGCGCGGCGATGCGGGGGCGGCGATCGCCCTCTTCCGCGAACTCTACGGCTACGGGGCGGACCCGGGGCAGGTGGCGCTCGACCTCTTGGAGCACGCCCACGGTGCGGCGATCGCCAAGGCCATCGGGGCCGACGCCCTCGGTTTGCCCAAGGACCAGGCGGCGGTGCTGGCGGAGGTGGGCGGGCGCGCGTCCGTCGCCTCGCTGTCGCGGGTCTGGCAGATGCTGCTGAAGGCGTCCGACGAGGTGCGCCGCGCCCCCGATCCCGCCGCTGCGGTCGAGATGGCGCTGATCCGCCTGGCCTACGCCGCCGAGCTGCCGGGGCCGGAGGAAGCGCTGAGGGCGCTGCAGGAGGGGCGGGCGCCGGTCGCGCCGTCTCCCGGCGGCGCCGGCGCAGGAGCGCGCGCGGCGTCAGGCGGCGGCGCGTCCGCGGCCTACGCCCAAGCTCAGCCGCGCCCGCAGG
The DNA here is from genome assembly GCA_964658605.1 of uncultured Caulobacter sp. Classification (GTDB taxonomy): domain Bacteria; phylum Pseudomonadota; class Alphaproteobacteria; order Caulobacterales; family Caulobacteraceae; genus JASLDZ01. The sequence continues at coordinate 5,026 of CAZZZR010000134.1, forward strand.
CGCCGCCGCAGCCGGAAGGCCCCCAGACCTTCGCCGCCATGATCTCCCTGATCGAGGAGAAGCGCGACGCCTCGCTGAAGTACGACGTCGAGCACTGGGTCCGCCCGATCCAGTTCGCCGCTCCGCGGCTGACGATCAGCCTGAAGGAAGGCTCGCCCGAGGAGCTGCCGAAGCGTCTTGCGGGCAAGCTGAAGGATTGGACGGGAAGGCCCTGGTTCGTCGAGGTTCGCCACGACGAGCCTTCGCAGGAGACGGTGCGCGAGCGCGAGGCGCGGCTGCGCGACGCCGAGCGGGCGGAGGTGGAGGCCGACCCCTTCGTCAAGGCGTTGCTGGCGGCCTTCCCCGGCGCGCAGATCGTCTCGGTCAGCACCCCCGGCGCCGATGCCTCCGCCGGCGCGTCCTCCGCGGCCCCCGTCGAGCGCGATGCGGGCGACGCCGACGAGGGGGGCGAGCGCGAGGAGGGCGACCCCGGCTACGACCCCGACTACCTGGACGCGGAGCAGGCTGAGCGATGAAGGACTTCGGCGCGATGATGAAGCAGGCGCAGGACCTGCAGCAGAAGATGGCCGACGCCCAGGCGCGGATGGCGCAGGTCTCGGCCGAAGGCTCGTCCGGCGCCGGCCTTGTGAAGGTGACGCTGAGGGGCATGGGCGAACTCGCCAAGGTGGAGATCGACTCCAGCCTGATGTCTCCCGACGAGGCCGAGGTGGCGCAGGACCTGATCGTGGCCGCCCACGCCGACGCCAAGGCCAAGCTCGACGCCGCCCAGCAGAAGCTGATGCAGGACGCCTTGGGTCCGCTCGCGGGCATGGCGGGCGGGATGCCGGGCGGCTTTCCAGGGATGCCGAAGATCGGGTTCTGAGGCGCTCCGCAAGGCAGGATGGCGAGATGCTGTCGCCTGCGCGGCATTGTTCGTCGTTCTGGCGGACGCGCGCCACGCCCGCCGCTGCTAGGCTCGGACGCCGCAACCGGGAGCGCCCCATGGCCGCCACGCTTCGCCATTTCGCCATCAACGCCGACGACGTCGGCCGCGCCAAGGCCTTCTACGAGCGCGCGTTCGGGTGGACCTTCGATCCCTGGGGGCCGCCCGACTTCTACCAGGTGAGGAACGCCGGCTCCGGGCTCCTGGGCGCGCTGCAGGGACGCCGCGAGCTGGTCCCGGGCCAGCGTATGACGGGCTACGAGGTCAGCTTGGGCGTCGCCGACCTGAAGGCGACCATGGCCGCGATCGAGGCCGGCGGCGGCCGGATCGTCATGGCGCCCTTCCGCATCGAGGGCGTCGGCGAGCTGATCTATTTCGCCGACACCAAGGGCAATCTGGCGGGGGCGATGCAGTACGATCCCGGCGTGTTCGACGACGCGTGACCGGCGGCGGGTTCGACGTCCGCTCCCTCGCGCTCACGCTCCGGCGCGGGTCGGCCCTGCCGCCGCATGACCATCCGTGGGGGCAGCTGGTGTTCGCGCGCTCTGGGGTGCTGTAGGTGGTCACGGATGCGCAGAGTTGGCTGGTCCCCGCCACGCGGGCGATCTGGCTGCCGCCGGGCCTGCCGCACGCCGTCTCCACCCGGGGAGGAGACGGCGATGCGCACGCTCTACATCGCGCCGGAGCGGGCGGCGACATTGTCGCTGGAGCCCGCGGCGCTGGAGGTCGCCCCGCTGCTCCGCGAGCTGATCCTTCACATCCTGGACGTCGGGATGCTGGCGCCGGCGAGGCCCGAGCACGACCGCCTGGCGGGGCTCTTGATCGACCTCGTGCGGACGGCGCGGCCGCTCGACCTGTCGCTTCCGCTCCCGCGCGACTCCCGCGCGGCGCGCCTGGCGGCGCACCTTCAGGCGCATCCGGACGACGGCCGCGAGCTGCGCCTGCTCGCGGGGGAGGCGAACGCCAGCCTGCGCACGCTCCAGCGCCTGTTCCTGAGCGACACCGGGCTGACGCTGGAGGCCTGGCGACGCAAGGCGAGGCTGATCCACGCGGCCGCGGCCCTGGCCTCCGGCGCAGGCGTGACCGCCGCGGCGCTCGACTGCGGCTATCGCAGCCCCGGCGCCTTCATCAGCGCCTTCGCGCGACAGTTCGGCGTGACGCCGGGCCGCTACGGCGCCTCTTGAGCGGAGCCGGGAACTCAGCCCTGCGGAGCTGCGGCGGGTGTCGGCGCAGGCGTCGCGGCCGCCGGAGGGGGAACGGG
>CAZZZR010000135.1:0-7194 GCA_964658605.1 uncultured Caulobacter sp.
CCCCCCGGCCGGCGGCGCAGCCACAGGACCACCGCGCTGACGCTGACGGCCAGTAGGGCCAGCGCGGTGACGAGGTTCACGAGCTGGTTGGCCCAGCCGAACAGCTGGCCCTCGTGCGCCGCCACGCCGACGCCGACCGTGCGGTCGACCCAGTCGCGCTGCCCGAAGCCCTGGCGCTTGAGCACCGCGCCGGTCGTCGGGTCGAGCGTCAGGTTCACCCTCAACGGCCGGTCCTGGGCGTCCGACCTGGCGGCCCAGGGGGCGTTCGGCGCCATGGGCGGCGTCACCAGCACCGGAGCCGCCAAGTGCAGCGCCGCGACGGTCGGTGCGACCCGATCCACCGCGTCGTAGGCGCCGGGACTCGGCACCGGTCCGCCCATGGCCATGTGCGCCCTGTGGTCGGCATGCTCCACCTGTTGGCCGGCCAAGCTCCCGGCGCTGAGCGCCGCCCGCTGCGCGAGTTCGGAGCTTCGCCCCGTCGTCCAGTCCTGCCGCACCGTGGCCTGGCCCGCGACGTGGCGCACCTGCTTGAGGTAGCCGCCCCAGCTCTTCGCCCAGGGCAGGCCGCTGAGCAGCAGGCCGAGCGCCAGCGTCGAGACCCAGAGGCCCGTCACCGCATGCAGGTCGCGCCAGAACAGGCGTCGCCCTCTACCCAGACGCGGATAGACGACGCCGCCGAGCCCCTGGACCTGCCGCGGCCACCAGAGGAAGAGGCCGGTCAGCAGCATCACGACCGCCCAGGAGCCCGCCAGTTCCACCAGCATGGAGCCGCGGTCGCCGAGGAGCAGCTCACCGTGCAGGCGGAAGACCACCTTCATCAGCCGGGCGTCCTCAGGAACGGCCTTCAGCACCTTGGCGTCGCGCGGATCCACCCAGACGCGGGTCTCGCCTTCGCCCCGTCCGACGAGCACCTGCGCCGCGCCGTCCGGCGTCGCGGGCAGCTGGTAGGCGTGCAGCACCGCGCCGGGCTCCGCCGCCAGCGCCGCCCGGACCTCGGCGGAGGGCGCCACGCGCGCGGCGCCCGCGGCCAGGTGCGCGTAGGGCCGGTCGACGAACGCCTCCACCTGCGGCCGGAACAGGTAGATCGAGCCCGTCACCGCCAGCCAGCAGACGAAGGGGATGCAGAACAGGCCGGCGTAGAAATGCCAGCGCCAGACCGCGGCGAAGTCCGGCCAGGGGCGGCGTGCCAACCGTCGCGCGGACGCCGGCGAAGCGGGGGTCACCACCATGCTCCCCTCAGAACTTCACGCGCACGCCGCCGAACACCGACCGCGGCGCTCCCGCGTAGATCGATCCCGTGGCGGCGTCGAGCGCGGCGGCCCCGTTCGGCGCGCCCGTGGTCGGGTTCAGCGTGTCGGTGATGGTGTTGGCGGAGGCGATGTAGCGCTGGTCGAGCAGGTTCTGCACCTCGACGTAGAAGCGGAGCCGCGACATCAGGCCCAGGTCGGCCGGCGGGTCGTAGTGAAGGTCGGCGTTGAGCAGCACGTAGCCCGGAGCGGAGGCGAGGTTGGCGTTGTCCAGGGCGTAGGCGTCCCGCCCGGCGCCCTCCACGAAGCCGCCCAGCCCGCGCAGCCGCCCCGTGGGCTGGTCGTAGATCAGCCGCACCGTGCCGAAGCTGGGCGTCACGCCGGGGATCCTGTTCCCGCCCCGGTCGAAGGCGGCGGTCACAGAGCCCGAGGTGATCTGCTCGACATAGGTCGCGTAGCGCTGGTCGTCGTACAGGTAGGAGGCGAACACGCGTGCACCCGGGAGGATGCCCGGCAGCGGCCGCCAGTCGACGCCGAGCTCCACGCCGCGGTGCTCCGAATGCGGCGCGTTGAAGGTGTAGCTCTGCAGATTCACGCCCGCCGACTGCGTGACCAGCTCGTTGTCGAAGAACTCGTAGAAGCCGGTAAGGATCACATGCAGGTAGGCCCCGCGCGTCCACTCCGCGCCGAGGTCGAGGCCGGTGTTCTTCTGCGTCTTCAGTTGGGTGTTGTTCCCGACCACCCCCTGCGGCGTGACGAACAGGTTGGTGGCCTGGGGCGTGCCGTAGCCCGTCGATGCCCGCGCGTGCAGCGCCCACTCCGCTCCCGGCCGCCAGACCAATGAGGCTTCGGGCGCGACGTTGAAGAAGGTGCGGTCGACCGAGATGGGCGTCAGCGTCGGCGCGCCGGCGCTTGGATAGCCGAAGTTGACTTCGTTCGCCTGCAGTTCGGTGTACTCCAGGCCGATCCCGGCGACGGCGGTCAGGGTGGGCGTCAGGTCGATCTCCTCGCGGGCTCGAAGGCCTGCGTTGAGCTGATGGCCGTTCACCGTCTGGGTCAGGCCGCCGTCCTGGGTGCCGGGGACGGGCAACACGTTCAGGACGGTGGAGTTGATGTTCTCGTAGTTGAAGAAGCCGCCGACCAAGGCCGTCGCGGCGTGCCCCAGCAGGTCGCTGCGGCGCGTGACGTCGCTGATGATGTTGAACGACGGATAGTCGCCCCGGAAGTCGGTCGAGCCGGTCGGCTGGCGGATGTCGCGGTTGTCGAAGTCGGCCGTGGTGCGCCAGACCGTGTCGCCGTCGATGTCGTGCTCGTAGCGGGCGCCGACGACGGTGCGCCGGTCGTGCCGCCCGGAGTCCACCTGGTCGGCTGTCACGGTCTGCCGCGCGCCGTTGAAGCCGTTGCTGAACAGGGTCAGCGTCGCACAGCCCGGCGTCGCCGCCGAGGCGCAGCCCTGCTGATAGGGGTTCTGCGCGTACTGGTTGCGCGAGAGCCGCAGCGACAGGTCGGCGTCGAGGTCGTTGTTGATAAACTTCACCGTCACCCGGTCGTTCGGGGTCAGGGCGTAGGTCGCCAGGATGTTCTCGGTGGTGGTGTCGTACCCCGTGTGGCCGGTGGACCCATCCGCCCGCACATGGCTGACGAAGGCGGAATACTCGTAGCGGTCGCCTTTGCCGCCGAGGGTGGCGTAATCGTTGAGGTAGCCGAAGCTTCCGAAATCGGCGCCGGCCTCGACGCCCTCGATGTCGCCGCCCGGCCGCGTGCGGAACAGGAGCGCGCCGCCGGTGGCGTAGTTGCCGTAGAGGGCCGAGGACGGGCCCTGAACGACGTCGACGCCGGCATAGGCGTGAGGGTCGGTGAGGTCGGTGCGCGCGGTGCCGTCGGGCTGGGTGACGGGGAAGCCGTCTTCGAACACCTGCGCGTTGCGGATGGCGAAGGTCTGCCGCTCGTTCGATCCGCGGATCGAGACCGAGACGTCCCGGGGGCCGTTGCCCTGCACGAAGCTGACCCCCGGCGCGAGCTTCAGGATGTCGCCGACGCTGAAGGCCGCCGTGTCCGTGAAGAGGTCGCGGGGCACGGTGACGACGGTCTGGCCGACCGGCCGGTCGGCGATCTCCGCCGCGCGCGCGGTGACCACCACCTGCTCCACCGCCCTGGGCGCGAGGGCGGGCGACGAGGCGCGCACGGCCTGTGACGGTGAGGCGGCCTCCGCATCGAGGCCGTCGATCTGCGCCTGGATGGCGGCCTTCTGGCGCTCCAGCTCGGCGCGGCGGGCCGCCTTGGCGCTGGACGCGACGGGCGTGGACTGCGCGTGGGCGCAAGGGTGCGCCAAGGCCGCGAGCGCGAGCGCCGCGGCTGCGGCACCCGGGAGACGATGTTTCATGGGAGGGCCTGGGGCGCGCGAGCGCACCTGCGCCGCCGCCGCTGACGTTGAGGAAGCGCGGGGCGTCGGCCCCGCGCGGTTCAGGCGGTTAGCGGCGCGGCAGGCGGCCCGCGGGCCCGGGCGGTGAAGGCCGGCGGGCCTCGGGCGCCTCTCGCGGCGAGTGGCCGCCAGACGATCCAGGCGACGGCGACGGAGACGGGCGCCGTGGCGGCGGCTCCCCCGATCGGCGCGTGGGCCGCCGCGGCGCAGAACTCGCAGCGCGCATGTGCCTTGCCGGGCGCATGACGCTCGGTTCCCGCGCCCTCCATCGCCATGCCGCACATGGGCATGGACGGGGCGCGCAGCTCGGCGGCCTGCATGACGGCGGACCGGACGCCGGCCAGGGTGAGGAGCGCCACCGCCACGAGGGCGACGACGTGCGCCATGGGCCGGCCCGGACTGGACGATCTCACGCCCGCGCTCTTACGGGCGCGGGCGCGCGGGGGCAATGACGATCGGGCCGGGCGCGGGCCCGCGTTGCGGCGGTCAGGGGGCGGGGGCGGCGGGCGGCCGCATCTGCGCGGCGAGCTGCGCCTCGATCAGGCGGGCGGTGGGGTTGCGATAGTGCAGGTGGTCCCACCAGCCGTCCGGATCCTGCGACAGCGGGCCGTCGACCTCCAGGTCCAGCCAGCCGTCGCCGGGGCGCAGGAGGGCGCAGGTCGGCCTTGCACTGGCCGAACGCGGCGGCCGAGGCGCCCTGCGGCAGCACCGAGCGGTAGACGGGCGGGAACATGAAGACCACCCGCATGCCCGGCGGCCGCTTGGCCAGCACGCCGCGCAGGGGGTTCACGGCCGGGTAACCGCCGGGCGGACGCGGGTCGATCTGGAACGGCTTTTCCGCCGCGATCAGCTGGCGCGAGCGCTCCCGTGTCCAGACCTTGCCCTTGGTGAAGTCGGCGTAGCCGTCCGGCCGCGAACGGGGCTTCAAGCCCAGGAGGTACTGGCTGCGCCGCCACAGGTGCATGGCGCTCCACGGGCTGACGATCCCCTTCACGTAGCCGGTCGCGCTCTCGTCGTAGAGCCAGAAGGGGAAGGGGAAGCGCACCGGCAGCTTGGGGTCGGTGTTGCACCACCATTCGTCCAGCACGAACACCAGCGCCTTGCCGTCGGGATGGTGGCGGATGAAGTAGGACGCAGTGGCCATCTGCTCGCGGGGGCGCACGCCGGGCGACGCCAGCGACACCACCTTCAGCCCGGAGAGCTGCGACAGCCGCGCGGGCTCCAGCAGCATGGAACGGCTGTTTCCGATCAGGGCGGTGTCGAAGTTCGGGTTGCGGCCCCGGCTCGCCTGTCCGAAGCCGTTGGAGACGCGGCCGACGCCGGGCTTGTGGATCGGGGTGAAGCGGCCGGTGTCGTAGGGGTCGCTCAGCACCAGAGCCAGCGTGACCGCCGCCAAGCCGCCTAGCGCGACGCCCACGACGGTCAGCGCGCAGGCGCGCCACGAGGCGTCGCGACGCGCGCGAAGCTGGCCCGTTCCGGGCGGCGGCTCAGAATTGGAAGTAGATGAAGGCATGGTTCACCGCCTGGCCCAGCATCACCAGCAGGGCCGCCAGACTTCCCCCCAGCACCAGCGCCGTTGACCAGCGCGGGTTGAACGTCGCGCCGAGGTTCCACGCCGCGGGCACGAGCGTCGAGACCAAGCCGCCCGCGCCGATCAGCGCCCAGTCCACCGGGTGTACGCCATGGCCGAGCCCCCTCGCCCCCGCCATCCCCGCCAGCATGTTCACTGCCGAATGCACCGAAGTCGCCCGGAAGAAGACCCAGGCGATCGTCACGAACACCATCGTCATCAGCCAGCCTACGGCGGCCGGGAAGGTCACTTTCGTGCGCCGCCAGAGCACCGCGACCGCCTGTCCGAAGCCGTGCAGCGCGCCCCAGATGATGAAAGTCCAGCCTGCGCCGTGCCACAGGCCGCCCAGCACCCTGGTCACGATCAGCGCCCACATCTGGGTGGGCAGGCCGTGCCGGCTGCCGCCGAGCGGGATGTAGAGGTAGTCGCGCAGGAACCGCGACAGCGTCATGTGCCAGCGCCGCCAGAAGTCCTGCAGCGAGGTCGCGCGGTACGGCCGGTCAAAGTTCTGCGGCAGGAGCAGGCCGAACATCAGGCCCACCCCGATCGCCATGTTCGAGTAGCCGCCAAAATCGAAGAAGATCTGCAGCCCGAACGCGAGCGCCCCTCGCCAAGCGTCCATCAGCGGCACGGGACCGGCGAGGCTGGCGTGGAAGATCGGCTCGGCGATGCGGGCGAAGCTGTCGGCGAACAACAGCTTCTCGGCCAGGCCGATGCCGAGGAACATGAAGCCGCGGCCGATCTTCTCGGCCAGGCCCGGCCGCCAGTACGGCTCGTCGAACTGGTGGATGATCTCGGTGTAGCGGACCAGCGGTCCCGACAGGATCTGCGGGAAGAAGGCGATGTAGAGCCCGTAGCGCACCGGATCGAGCATCGGCGCCTTCCCGCGCCGAAGGTCGGTCAGGTACATGATGTGGTGGAAGGTGAAGAAGCTGATCCCCAGCGGCAGCACCCAGCCCATCCTCTGCGTGGGCAGGTGCAGGATCGAGGTGAAGGTCCCGAGCGCGAAGTCGAGGTATTTGAACGCGCCCAGGACCGCGAGCTACGCTGCGATGGCCGCCACCACGATCCAGCTCTTCCGCGTGGCGTAGAAGGCGCGGGCGGCGACGTAGTTGACCGCCACCGACCCGACCAGCAGCGGCACGAACCGCCAGTCCCAGTAGCCGTAGAAGCAGGCGCTCAGCAGCAACAGCGTCGGCAGCCGCCACCGCTCGCTCCCCGACGCCAGCGCATAGACGCCGAGCGCCGGCGGCAGGAAGCTCAGCAGGAAGGGCCAGCTGTTGAACAGCATGGGTCGGGCGGTCCGCCGCTAGGGACGCGGCACCCCGGCGTCCGCCGGGAGCGCGCGCCGGGGGCCGCCGTGGGAGGGTCCGGAGCTCACGGCGACGCTCATGGCACGCGCGTCCGGGCATGGAAAGGCGCGGACGTCCTTAACGCGGGCGGCGATGCTGCACCGCAATAGAGCCCTGCTGGCGTGCCATCGGAACAGGCTCCGCGACACAAGGACGGGATCGCCATGTCCATCTCCTCGCCGACGCCTCCGACACGCCGACGCCTCCTGACGGGCTCATGCGCGCTGCTCCTTCCGCTCCCCGCGAACGCGCAGGCCCCGCGCGGCGCGGACGCCGGCTTCTCGCCCGTCTGGCGGCCGCGCCTGAGGCGACCGGACCGGCGGATGGTGGTGGCGGCGGGCGCGCCTCCGGGTGGCGACGGCTCACAGGGGCGACCGTTCGGCTCGTTGCAGGCCGCCGCCGACGCCGCAGGTCCGGGCACGCTCCTGCTGGTCCGCGGCGGGACCTAACCGTCGATGTGGAAGCCGTTCATGCCCGACTTGACGATGTCGATCCCGCCGTCCGGCGCCTCGACGATCACGTCGTTGGGGCCGTCCACGAAATAGGTGTCGTTGCCCGTGCCGCCGTACATGGTGTCGACGCCGTTGCCGCCGTCCAGCGTGT
>CAZZZR010000136.1:0-7187 GCA_964658605.1 uncultured Caulobacter sp.
GTAGCGGCCGATCTCGTAGGTGGCGGCCGCGGTGACGTCGACCGCGCGCGGGATGCGGATGTAGCCGTTGTTCGCGCCCGGGTTGGTCGCCGTGGGGTTGTCGCCGGCGTCGTAGGTGTAGGTATTGGCGTCGAAGGCCGTGTACTGGTCGCTGCGGTACTGGTAGTTGCCCTGCAGGTGCATGACCCCCGGCCCGATCGGCTTGTCGTAGTCCAGGCCGAAGCCCACGATCCACTTGGGGAAGTACGGCGCGCGGTCGCCGTCCACCGCGTTCAGGTTGACGATCGAGCCGTTGGCGTAGCTGTCGGTGTAGGAGGTGTTCGCCGTCAGGGTCAGCGCGTCGGTGATCCGGAACGTGGTCTCCACCTCCAGGCCCCGGCTGATGATCGCGCCCTTGTTCTGGATGAAGTAGTAGGAGCACTGGCCGAGCAGCAGGCGCGACTGCACGTCGCTCCAGTCGATGTAGAAGGCGTCGGTGTTCAGCGTGATGCGACCGTTCGCCAGCTTCGCCTTCTCGCCGACGCTGTAGCTCCACAGGCTGTCAGGCCCATAGGTCTGCGGCGCGGAGGTCAGGTGGGCGGTGGCCAGGTCGGCGGCGCAGAACTGCACCGGCACCGGCTGGTTGACGCCGCCGTAGCGGAAGCCCTTGGCGGCCTCGGCGTAGACCAGGATGTCGTCGTTGACATGGTAGGAGGCGTTGAAGCGGGGGTTCACGCCGTCGGAACTCAGCGTGTTCTGCGTGGTCAGAGGCTGGTGTGCCGTGGGTCCGGGACCCGGGTCTACGCCGTACACGCCTGAGAAGAACAGGTTGAAGTTTTCCCGGAAGTTGAAGTAGCGCAGGCCCACCGTCAGGTCGAGCTTGTTGAAGAGGGTGTAGGTGCCCTCGCCGAACACGGCGATCTGATGCTCCTCCTGGTTCTGGATGCCCGAGAAGATGTCATCGGGCGAGAAGGCCTGATCGACGGTCTGAGAGTTGTAGAGGCCGCCGGGCACGTTGAAGGGGCCGTAGAAGGCGTTTTCGTAGGACAGCGCATCAAACCCGGGCGTCGGGATATCCTGGACGTAGTTGCGCCGCTGTTCCTCAAAGAAGACGCCGGCCGTCCACTTGAACGGCCCGGAATGCGGCTTCGACGTGAGGCGGATCTCCTCCATCACGTCGTGTATCTTGTTGTTTATGGTATAGTATTCAGCCGGTATCTGGTTGGTGATGGACTGGTTGTAGGTGGCCGGCTCAGTGAACAGACCCGGGAAGGCTGGGCCGTAGTTCTGGAAGAAGTAGGCGATCTGCCGCTCGGGGCTGGCGCGCAGGCCGATGTGGCGCTGGGTGTAGGAGGTGGACGAGATCAGGTTCGCCCAGCCCAGGTCGTAGTCCAGCCCCACGTTGTAGAGCAGGAAGTTGTCGCGCGTGCCCTCCGGGGAGTTGGTCGAGTTCTTGTACTCTCCGAGCCCCGAGAAGCCGCCGTTCAGGCCGTAGGCATGGCTCTTCTCGTAGGTGACGCTGGCGTCCACGGTCAGCTTGTCGGTGGCGAACCAGCGGGCCGCCACGCGGAACTGGGTCGAGCGGTTGAGGTTCGCGTCCTTCTTGTTCACCGCGCCGACGTTGTCGATGAAGCCCGAGTCCTCGCCCTGGTAGACGCTGGCCCGGATCGCCAGCTTGTCCTGCACGATCGGCGCGTTCAGCACGCCGCGCAGGCTGTAGTTGCCGCCGCCGTTCTCGGTGCCCGAGCCCGTGACCTCGACGTCCCCGAAGTATTTGCGCGGGTCCGGCTTGGCGGTGATGAAGCGGATCGTGCCCGCCATCGAGCCCGCGCCGTAGAGGGTGCCCTGCGGCCCCCGCAGCACCTCGATGCGCTCGAGGTCGTAGACGCGCAGGTCGGGCGTCTGGCCCTGGAGCGAGATGGGCGTGTCGTCCAGATAGACCGCCACGAGCGAGCGCTCCGATACGTCCGACGTCACGATCCCGCCGGTGGCCAAGCCGCGGATGTCGATCTTGTTCACCCCCGGCGCGCCTTCCTGGAACACCAGGCCGGGCGTGAACTTGGCGATGCTGGAGAAGTTCGTCGCGCCCGACTTCTCCAGCGCGTCGGTGTTCACCACCGAGATGGCCAGCGGCACGTTCTGGATCGACTCGGCGCCGTTGCGGTTGGCGGTGACGACCACCTCCTCCACCTGGCTGGTCGCGGCGGGCTGTTCGGCGGTCTTGGCGGGCGGCGGCGGGTTGGTCTGGCCCGCGGCGAGGGCCGGGGCGGCGAGGGCGGCCGCGCCGAGGGCCGTGGTCAGCAGCAGCACTCCGCGCAGGCTGCGCCGACCCGCATTGCGCACGCATTCGCCCCGTGAAACCATCGCCCCAGACCCCTCTTGCGCGTCGGCGAAGCCGACATTTTGCGAACAGCGAGACCTCTTGAAGACTTCGGCTCGTCAGTCCATATCGCCGGTCGATCCGAAATCTCCGGCGGCGTTGTTGGGTGAATGCTTCCCCGCCACGCTCATTATACAAAGCCCAATTTCGGAATGCGGATATCGCAAAAAGTCATTTGAGGACGGGGGCTCCCGGCCCGGACAGTCGGGGGCATGAGGACCGGCTCCCGCCGCCTGCAGGCGCTCGACGGCGGCCGTCCGCACCCGGCGGCGGAGGACCTGCTTTCCGACGCACTCGCCGGTCGCCTCGATCGGCGTGAGGCGTTACGCACGCTGGGCTGGCTGGGCGTGACCGCGACGTCCGCGCAGGCCGCGTTGGGCCTCTCGGGATGCGGGCCCGTGGCGGCGGCCCCGCGCACCGACCGGCTGCGCTTCGTCTGCGCCGTGCAGCAGCTCACCGACCCGGCGCTGACCACCTGGGTCGAAGCGTCCAACCTCTTCCGCAACACGCTGGAGTTCCTGACCGAGGTCGACGCCGACAACGTCACAAAGCCTTACCTCGCCAAGAGCTGGAGCCCGTCGGAGGACCTGAAGACTTGGCGCTTCGACCTCCAGCCCGAGGCGCGCTGGTCCAACGGCGACCCGTTCACGACCAAGGACGTCGCCTTCAACCTGAACCGCTGGATCGCCAAGGACTCCGCGTCCGTGAACCGCACCACCTTCGCGGCGATCTCGGGCGTGGAGGTGATCGACGACCACGGGCTGGTCCTGCACCTGAACCGCTCCGTCTGCGCCCTGCCCGAACAGCTCTACGCCTTCACCTGCCCCATCGTGCACCACCGCTTCGAGGCGGAGGGCGGGGACTGGCCGAAGAATCCGGTCGGCACCGGGCCCTATGCGCTCGGCGACTATCAGGTCGGGCGGCGCGCGAGCTTCCGGCGACGCGAGGGCTATTGGGGGAGGCCCGCGCGCACGGCGCAGATCGACTACATCGACCTGGGGACCGACATCGCCACCCACGTGGCGGCGCTGGCGGCGGGGCAGGCGGACGTGCTGTACCGCGTCACCATCGGCGAGCTCGACCTTGTGGCCAAGATCCCGCACGCGCGCCTGCTCAGGGCGCAGGCGGCGCAGACGCTGGTGATGCGGATGCAGGCCGACAAGCCGCCGTTCGACGACCTCCGCGTGCGCCGCGCCCTGATCGCCGCCGCCGACCGAGACGCCATGCTGCGCTTCGCTTACCGCGGCCAGGGCGTGATCGGCGAGGACCACCACGTCGCCCCCTTCCAGCCCGACTACGCCGCCCGCCCCAAGCGCGTCCGCGACGTGTCGCTCGCCAGGCGCCTGCTCGCGGAGGCGGGGCACAAGGACGGGATCGACCTCACGCTCACCCTCGGCAACACGCAAGGGCGCTGGGAGCAGGACGCCGCGCAGGTGCTGCAGCAGAACTGCGCCGAGGCGGGTATCCGGCTGAAGCTGAACGTGGTGCCGCCCGCGCAATACTGGTCGATCTGGGACAAGACACCCTTCGGCCTGACCTACTGGGCGCACCGGCCGCTGGGGGTGATGACGCTGGACCTCGCCTACCGAACCGGCAGCGTCTGGAACGAGAGCCGCTTCGCGGACCCGGCGTTCGACGCGGCCCTGGACGAGGCGATGGCCGTGCTCGACCCCCGCGACCGCTCGCGCGCCATGGCCCGATGCGAGGCCATCCTGCAGGATCGGGCGGTAATGCTGCAGCCGTTCTGGGCGGAGAAGTTCACTGCCGTCAGCGACCGCGTCCGCGGCCACCGCGCGCACCCCAGCGACTACTTCCGAATGGATCAGGTGGGGCTGGCGGCGTGAGCGGCGCCCTGGCGATCACCCTCCTGCGCAAGCTGGGGATCCTGCTCCTGACCATGCTGGCGGTGTCGCTGCTGGTGTTCCTGGTGCTGGAGATCAATGTCGAGGACGTGGCGGTGAAGGTGCTGGGCCAGTTCTCCGCCCCCGACCAGCGCCACGCCTGGCTGCTGAAGAACGGCTACTTCGACCCGCTTCCCGTGCGCTACGGACGCTGGCTTTGGGGTTTCGTGACCGGGCGATGGGGAACCTCGCTCTACTACCACGCCGACATCCTGGCGCTGATCCGGCCGCGCCTGCTGGCCACCGGCGTACTGGCGGCGTGCGCCCTGGGCGTCACCGTGCCGCTGGCGCTTGCTCTGGGGATCGCGGCGGGGATGAAGGAGGGCTCAGGCGTCGACCGCTCGGTCTCGGTGCTGGCGATCGTCACCACGAGCCTGCCGGAGTTCGCGACGGCGGTGTTCCTGTCGGCGGTGTTCGTCTTCACGCTCGGCTGGCTGCCGGGGGTGAGCACGCTGAGTTCCGGGTTCCGCGCCAACGAGCTGGTGCTGCCCACCGCCGTGCTCACGCTCACCGCCTGCGGCTACATCGCCCGCATGACCCGCGCCAGCATGGCCGAGACCATGCGCGCGCCCTTCATCCGCACCGCCCTGCTGAAGGGCGCCTCGCTGCCGCGGATCGTGTTCCGCCACGCGCTGAGGAACGCCATGGTCACGCCGGTGACGGTGATCATGCTGCAGGCGCCCTGGCTGCTCTCCGGCGTCATCGTGACCGAGGTGTTCTTCGCCTACCCGGGCTTCGGCACCCTGCTCTACCAGGCGTCGGTGAACGGCGACATCTACCTGATCGAGGCCTGCGCCATGATCTCGGTCATGGTCGTTGTGGCGAGCCAGCTCCTCTCCGACGCGATCACCAGCTGGCTGAACCCCCGCCTCGCCGCCGAACGGGCGGGGGGAGCGCGGGCGTGACGCTTTCCCCCGGCCTCTCCGCGCTCGCCCGGCCAGAGGGCGCGATAGGGGCTACGCTGGTGCTGGGCTGGGTGCTGGTGGCGGCCTTCGCGCCGCTGCTGGCGCCGTTCGATCCTTTGAAGAGCCTCGTCCCGCTCGCCCCGCCGGGTTCGCACGCGCCGGGCGGCGGCGAGTTCTGGCTGGGGGCCGATCTCTTGGGACGGGATATCCTCTCGCGCCTGATCTGGGGCGCACGGCCGGTTATCCTGCTCTCCACCACAGCGACGCTCACGGCCTATGCGGTGGGCGCCGGGGCGGGGCTCGTGGCCGGGTACTTCGGCGGCTGGATCGACGCGGGCCTGTCGTTCGTCGCCAACGTGATCCTGAGTTTCCCAATCCTGGTGCTCTACATCGTCATCATCACGGCGCTGGGGGCTTCGGCGCTGAACGTGATCCTGGCGGTGACCTTCGCCAGCGCTCCCGCCGTGTTTCGCATCGTGCGTGGTATCGCCGCCGACATCGCCGGGCGCGACTACATCGCCGCCGCGGTCACGCAGGGTGAGGCGACCTGGCGCATCCTGCTGGTCGAGATCCTCCCCAACGCCACCGGCCCGCTGATCGTCGATTTCTGCCTGCGCCTCGGCTACGTGACGGTGGTCGTCGGCACGCTGGGCTTCCTGGGACTGGGCCTGCCGCCGCCCGCGCCCGACTGGGGCGGCATGGTCAACGAGGGCCGGGCGCTCGCCTTTGCCTACCCCCACCTCGTCATCTTCCCATGCCTGGCGATCTCGTCGCTGGTGCTCGGCCTGAGCCTGGTCGCCGACGGCCTCGCCGCCGCCTCGCGCGGAGGGCGGTCCGGATGAGCGACGACCCGATCCTGCAGGTCACGGACCTCAGCGTCGCCCTGCCCGTGGGCGCCGACCGGCCGTTCGCGGTGCGCAACGTCAGCCTGGAGGTGCGGCGCGGCGAGATCCTATGCGTGGTGGGGGAGAGCGGATCGGGCAAGTCGGCGCTGGTCTCCGCCATCATGGGCGCGCTCCCCGTCGGCCTCGGCCCCGCGACGGGGAGCATCAGGCTGAAGGGCGAGGAGCTGTCAGGCCTCTCCCCCCGTGCGTGGCGAGACATCCGCGGGCGGCGCATCGCCATGATCCCGCAGGAGCCGATGGCGGCGCTGAATCCCTGCGCCCGGGTCGGCGCGCAGATCGAGGAGGTGTTCGCCATCCATGGCGTGCTCACCCCCGCCGAACGCAAGGCCCGTGCGCTGGCGCTGATCGGGTCCACGCGCCTGCCCGACCCCGTGCGGATCGCCGCCAGCTACCCGCACCAGCTTTCGGGCGGCCAATGCCAGCGGGTGTGCATCGCCATGGCGCTGGCGCTGGACCCCGAGGTGCTGATCGCCGACGAGCCCACCACCGCGCTGGACGTCACGACCCAGGCGCAGGTGCTGAGCCTCGTGCGCGAGCTGAAGGATACGCACGGCCACGGGATCGTCTTCATCACCCACGACCTCGGCGTGGTCGCCGAGATCGCGGACCGCATCGCGGTGATGAAGGGCGGCGAACTGCTCGAGACGGGCCCGGCCGCGCAGGTGCTGCAGGCCCCCGCCCACCCCTACACGCGAATGCTGATGGACGCGGCCCCCGGCTTCACCCCCCGCGACCGTGCGCTTGCCCCTCGTGCGCCGGGCGACGGCTGCCTGCAGGTCACCGCGCTGACCAAGACCTACGGCCGGGTGCAGGCGCTGCGGGGGATCGACCTGGAGGTGGCGACCGGCTCGACGCTGGCGGTGGTCGGCGAGAGCGGATCGGGCAAGAGCACGCTCGCCAAGGCGCTGATCCGACTGATCGCCCCCACCTCCGGCGCCGCGGTCATCCAGGGCGAGGACATCGCGGGCCTGAAGGGCGCGCCCCTGCGCAGAGCACGCCGCTCGATCCAGATGGTGTTCCAGGACCCCTACGGCTCGCTCAACCCCCGCCGCCGGGTCGGCGACGTGATCGCCCGCGCCGCCCGCCTCGCCGGCGACCCGCCCGCCGAGGCGAAACG
>CAZZZR010000137.1:0-7171 GCA_964658605.1 uncultured Caulobacter sp.
ACGCTGACGCCGGGCTGCAGGCCCTGGACGCGGATCTTGCGCGAGGCGGGCAACGGCTGGCGCGATGTGGATGCGGCGTGGCCGCAGTCGAGGACGTCCGGCGCATTGGCGGCCGTCGTCGAGAGAGACGAGGCGGCGGGCGGGGCGGGCGCGGAGCCGTCGCCGACGATTCCGGCCACGCGCGGCGCGTCCTCGTCGCTGATGAGCGTGCGTTGCGCCACGTTCCATAGGGTGACGGCGGCCACCACCACGGCAATGGCGGCATAGACGATCGGGCGCCGCGGGTCGTGCTCGCGCCCGACCCCTATCGGATTGCGCAGGCGCTGGTCGTCCTCCGGCCACTCGGCCTTGAAGCGCGCGGCGGCGACCTCGGCGTCCAGGCCGAGCGCGGCGGCGTAGGCGCGGACGTAGCCTATGGCGAAGGGCCGGGAGGGGAGCGCCGAACGGTCCCCCTCCTCCAGCGCGACGAGATACTGGCGGCGGATGCGGGTGGTCTCGGCCAGCTCTTCCAGGTCTTCCCCGCGGCGCTCGCGCACCGCCTGCAGGTAGCCGCCGAGCGTCTCATAGGCTTCGGGCGCCGTGACCCTCAGGTGATCGACGACGTGGAGGTGGTGGGTCGATCCGAAATCAAGCGGCGCCATGCGCTTGGACCTTGACCTGCGACGACCGCGCCAGAGCTTCAGCATCGGAGCCTCAGCATGGCGAGCCGTCGCTTTAAGCGAACAGGAGGAGGCTTAAGGATGGGATAACAGCCCGGCGCCCCTGCGGAAACCCGCGCACGCGAGACTTACAGTGCGACATTTAGTTTTCGGGCCAGAGTCTCAACTTCGCCACGCACGGAGGCCGCGCCGCTGCGCAGCAGGCCCGCCACGCCGCGCCGGGCCGCCTCCCGGTCGGTGGACAGGATCATGCGCTTGACCGGGGCCACGCCCGCCGGCGGCGCCGACAGCCGCTCGAACCCCAGGGCGAGCAGCACGAACGCCTCCAGCGGACGCCCGGCCATCTCGCCGCAGACGGAGACGGGGGTGTCGAACTCCCGCCCGGCCTCAGAAATCTGCGCCAGCACGCGCAGCGCGGGCGGCGACAGCGGGTCGTAGCGGTCGGCCATGAGCGGGTTCCCGCGGTCGGCGGCGAACAGGTACTGCATCAGGTCGTTGGTGCCGACCGAGACGAAGTCGGTCAGCGGCAGGAGCGCGTCCAGGTGCCAGAGCAGCGCCGGAGCCTCGATCATCGCGCCCACGCGCAGCGAAGACGGCACGGCGCGGCCGCGGCGCCCCGCCCAGTCGCATTCGCGGTCCACGAAGGCGCGGGCGCGGCGGAACTCGTCCACCGTGGCGACCAGCGGGAACATCACGGTCAGCTCGCGGCCGTCGGCGGCCCAGATCAGCGCGCGCAGCTGCTGGCGCAGCAGGGCGGGACGGTCCAACCCCATGCGCACCGCGCGCCAGCCGAGCGCCGGGTTGTCCTCCCGCTCGCTCTCCATGTACGGCAGGATCTTGTCGCCGCCGAGGTCGAGGGTGCGGAAGGTGACGGGCTTGTCGCCGGCCGCGTCCAGCACCTTGGCGTAGAGCTCGGTCTGGGCGGTCAGCCGCGGCATCTGCTCGGCGACCATGAACTGGAATTCGGTGCGGAACAGGCCCACGCCTTCCGCCCCGGTCTCGGGCAGGATGTCGAGGTCGATCACCAGGCCGGCGTTCATCTGCAGGGCGATCTTCACCCCGTCCTTGGTCACCGCCGCCACGTCCCGCAGCGTGGCGAGATCGGCGCGGCGCTGGGCGCGGACGGCGGCCCGCGCCTCGAACGCCTCCACCACGTCGGGGCGGGGCCGGAGCCAGGCGTCGGCCTGCTCCCCGTCCACCAGCACCGCGTCGCCTTCGGACACCCGGTCGCGCAGCCCCGGCAGGCGGCCCACGCAGGGAATGCCAAGCGCGCGGGCGATCAGCGCGGCGTGGCTGGCCGAGGAGCCCTCCTCCAGCAGGAGACCCTTCAGCCGCGTGCGGTCGTATTCCAGAAGGTCGGCAGGCCCGAGGTTGCGGGCGATGAGGATGGCGTCCTCCGGAAGCACGCGCACGGTCTCCACGTCGCCGGAGAGGTGGCGCAGCAGGCGGTCGCCCAGGTCCTCCAGGTCGTGCAGCCGCTCCCGCAGGTAGGCGTCGCGGGCCTGGCCGAGCCTCGCGCGGTGCTCGCTGCGCACGCGCTCGACGGCCGCCTCGGCGGTGAGGCCGGAGCGCACCGCCTCCTCCAGCCCGCGGTTCCATCCGCGGTCGTTGGCGAACATGCGGTAGGTCTCGAGCACGTCGTAGGTCTGGCCCACGAGGCCGTGGCGGCCGTCGAGCATCTGGTCGATCTGGCGCTTCAGGGCGTCCAGCGCCTTGTGCAGCCGCTCCTCCTCCTCGGCCGCGTCCTCCGCCAGCAGCCGGCCGGCGGCGACCGGGGCCTCGTGCAGCACGGCGACGCCGCGCGCGAGGCCGTCGGAGAAGCGCTGCCCCTTCAAACGCTCGGGACGGTAGGGCGCGAGCTCGACGTCCTTCAGCTCGGTCAGGCCGACCAGCTCGCCGGAGGCGACCATCTCGGCCAGCACCATGGCGATGGTCTGCAGGTCGTCGACCTCGTCCTCGCCGTAGGTGCGCGAGATGCGGTTCTGCACCACCAGCGCGCCGATCGGCCGGCCGCCCCGCAGCAGGGGCACGCCGAGGAAGGCGTGGACCGGGTCTTCCCCCGTCTCCGGGCGGTAGCTGAAGAGCGGGTTCAGGGGCGCGTCGCGCAGGTTCACCGGCGCGCCGGTGCGCACGATCTCGCTGACCAGGCCCTCGCCGGGCTTCAGCCGGGTGACGTGGACGGCCTCGGGCTTCAGGCCCTCGGTGGCGAACAGCTCCATGTCGCCGGTGGCGCGCCGCAGGTAGATCGAGCACACCTCGGCGACCATGGAGGCGGCGACGATGCGCACCACCATGTCGAGCTTGGCCTGGGCCGGGCCGCCGCCCGCCATGGCCTCCCGGATCTGGCGCAGCAGGCTGCGCGGACCGCGCACCGCCAACGCCCGCTCGAGCATCGTTCCGCCTCCCGTGACCTGCGCCTTCTAGCGCCCCCGGGGCGGGGGGGCGAGGGGCGCCGCGCGTGGTCGTCGGACCGGCTGGTCCCCGCGTGAGGATCGGGCTAGCGTGCCGGCGCCGGTCGGGGGATCGGTGATGAAGAACAGGGCTTTTGGGGGCCTCCACACCATGCGGGAAAACCGCTTCTCCGTCCTCGCCGGCGCGCTGCTGGCCGCGGTCACCGTGTCGACCGTCGTCTCCGCCGCGCCGCAGAAGCGCAAGGGCGCCAGGGCCGCCCCGGCCTCCGCGCCCGCCGAGCCCGTCGTGGGGCCGGTCACGGGTCCGATCGCCGACTACTGGGTTTCCGCCGCAACCACTTCGGGCTTCGGCTCCCAGCTCCTGGGCGGCGGGCGCCCCTCCATGGGCGCGCTGATGGGCATGGCCATGGGGCGGGGGGGCGGACCGCAGAAGACCCTGACGCTCGACCTCGGCTCCGCCCAGTCGCCGAGCGGGCCGCCGCAGGCCGCTCACGCGCCGCCGCAGGGCCTGGGCGTCGGGCCGAGCCTTCCGCTCCTGACGCCTCGCCCGCCCAAGCCCGGGGCGCCCGAAGCCCGCGAGCACGATCCGGGCGACCCCGAGACCTATCAGCGGCCGAAAGCGCGGCTCCTGATCTACTGGGGCTGCGGCGAGCAGGTCGGGCCGGGACAGCCCGTGGTGCTCGACTTCTCCACGCTGGGGACGGGCGCGCCTCTGCCTGACCTCGGCGGCGCGGTGACGGTGCACGCGGAGCGGCCGCCGTCCTACGGGCGAGTGACAACCTACGGCCGCTGGCCCAACGAGCAGACCAAGGTGAAGGTGCCGGCTACGGGCTCGTTGGTCGGGTCGCACAGCGTCCAGAGCGACTACGCGCCGCCGATCAGCTTCGAGGTGACGCCCGACCTCGACTTCATGCCGCCCTTCGACGTTCAGAACACGGGGCCGAGCGTCGGCGGCGGCAAGCGGCTGGCCTGGAACCCCGTGCAGGGCGCGGGCGGCTATTACCTCCAGTTGATCGGAGTCAACGGTGCGGGCGGCGGCCGGCGTGATCCGAACGCCGGGAGCGACATGGTGTTCTGGTCCTCGTCCGCGGTGAAGCCGGGCATTTTCGGCGGCGGCCTGGCCGACTACCTGCCGCCCGCGGAGGTGAGCCGGCTGGTCGCCCAGCGCGCGGTGCTGCCGTCGGGTGCGACCGAGTGCGTGGTTCCGTCCGAGGTGGCGCAGGCCGCGCCGATGGGAATCGTGCTTTCCATCGCCTACGGGCCGGAGCGCATCTTCACCGACCCGCCCCGTCCCCGCAGCGGCCCTTGGGACATGCGCTGGCGGGCGCGGGTGCGGGTGAAGTCCACCAACATGATGCTGCTGGGCATGCCCGGCGGCCGGGCCGAACAGCCCAAGCCGCCCACCGCGGGCGACATCGGCAAGAAGATTCTCGGCGGATTCCGGCCGTTCTGATCTGGCTTCGGGTCAGGCCATCCGCGCCTGAGGAGGCTTGACGGGGCGGCCCTTGCGGGCGCGGACCTCGTCGCGCGTCTCGCCGAGCGTGTCGGCCATCTTGGCGCCCCGCTCGCCCATGGCCTTGGCGGGGCCTGTGGTGGTGTCCACGGCGGTCTGGTGCTCGATCTCGGAGTTCAACTCGGCCCCGACCAGCACGATGATGGTCGAGTACCAAAGCCAAGTCATGAAGCCGATCACCGCGCCCAGGGAGCCGTAGGTCGCGTTGAAGTGGCCGAAGTTGCTGACGTAGAACGAGAAGGCGAGCGAGGCCGCCACCCACATCAGCGCCGCGAACAGGCTCCCCGGCGTCAGCCACGCCCAGCGCGCGTGCTCCCGGCTCGGACCGAAGCGGTAGAGCAGCGACAGGGCGCCCACTAGGATCGCCAGCATGGCCGGCCAGCGCAGCTCCGCCCACCACAAATCGTCCATGTCGAGGTGCAGGCGGCTGCGCACGAAGCCGAGCGCGACCGGCGCCGCGACGATGGTGGCCAGCGCCAGCACGGAAAACAGCAGCGATCCCAGCGTGAAGCCGAGGCTGATCAGGTTGAGCCGCACGAAGCTGCGCCGCTCCCGCTCCTCGTAGGCGACGTTCAGGCCGTCGAAGAGGGCCTTCACCGCCCCGTTGGCGCTCCACAGCGAGAACAACAGGCTGAGCACGAAGGCGACGCCCAGGCCGCCCTTCTTGCCATCTGCGATGCGGATGATCTCCTCGCCGACGAAGTTCAGGATGTCGTGCGGCATGAAGCCGGCCAGGATCCGAAGCTGCTCACGCACGGTGTGGACGTCGGCGAAGAGGCCGTAGAGCGAGACGAAGGCCGCCAGCGCCGGGAACAGCGCCAGGAGCGAGAAGAAGGTCACGCCCCCCGCCGTCGCCATGATCCGGTCGCGCCCGAAGTCCGCCGCCACTCGCGCGCCGATGTCGCGCCAGCCGCTCGCCGGGATCTGGAAGGGGTGCTCGGCGGAGCGGCCGCGGTCGGGGAGGGCCTGCTCGGCGGCCGCGACGGAGGCGGTCTCGCCTTGGCGCCGCCTTCGGGTCTTCGCCGTGGAGAGCGCGCGCTGCAGGGGCGATCCCCCCTCCCGCGGCCAGGCCACGATCATCGCCGCGACGGCGAGATAGCCGAGGAGGCTCAGGCGATCGACCCGCGCCCGGCTTCGCGCCGCCTTCGCCGCCTTCACCCTCGCTCGCACCTCGCGGCGCGGCAGGGGGCGCGCGCGCCTGGCGGGAGGGGCCTGGGTCAGCACCGGCGCCTGGGTCGGCTCGACGGCGGACTTGGCGCGCTTGCGGGCCGGCGCCATCCGTTGCGCGACACCTCGCATCGCGTCAGCCGCCTTCTCGAGCCGCGTTCTGCGACGAAGCGGCCACGGGAGCCGCAGGCGTTTCGGGAAGCTCGCGGGAAGACGCATGGCTGGGATGGCGGACACGGTTGCGGGCGCGGCCCGTCCGCCGCCCCTCCTCAATCGGTAAGGCGCTGAAGCGCCCGCCGTTCCGCCGTTCCGCGCATGGGGCGACGCCGCGGCTCGGGCGCCCTAGATAGGGGCGATGAGCACCACCCTCGTCCAGGCCTGGACGCAGGCGCGCGACCGCCTGAAGGCCGCCCGCCTCGACAGCCCCGTCATCGACGCCCGCCTCCTGGTCGAGGCCGCCGCCGACGCCACGCGCGCCGACATCGTCACCGACCCCTACCGCATCGTCACGCCCGAGCAGGCGGAGACGCTGGAGGCCTACCTGCAACGGCGCGAGCGGCGCGAGCCCGTCAGCCGCATCCTCGGCCGCAAGGGGTTCTGGAAGATCATGCTGCGCGTCACCCCCGACGTGCTCTCGCCCCGCCCCGACACCGAGACGGTGGTGCAGGAGGCGCTCGCGGCCTTCGGCGAACACGAGGCGCTGGACCTCCTGGACCTCGGCGTGGGCTCGGGCGCCATCGCCCTGGCGATCCTGGCGGAGCGGCCTCGTGCGCGCGGACTTGGGATCGACGTGTCGGAGGAGGCGATCGCGGTCGCGCGGGAGAACGCCGCCAACCTGGGCCTGGAGGGGCGGCTGGCGCTCCTGCGCGGCGACTGGACGCAAGGGCTGGGCGACGCCCTGTTCGACCTCGTCGTCTCCAACCCGCCCTACATCCCGACGCCCGTGATCGAGACCCTGGATCCCGAGGTGCGCGAGCACGACCCCCGCATGGCGCTGGACGGGGGAGAGGACGGCCTGGACGCCTACCGCACGCTCGCGCCCGAGGTGCTGCGGGTTCTGAAGCCCGGCGGCCGCTTCCTCGTCGAGATCGGCCACGACCAGGCCGCGGCGGTGGAGGCGCTGTTCCGGAAGGCGGGCGCGCAGGACGTCCGCACGGTCCCGGACCTCGCCACGCGCGACCGCGTCGTGTCCGGCGCGAAGCCGGAGGCGGCGGCGGGTTGAGGGCCGCGGACAAGAAAGCGCACGCGAACCCCTTGGAAATCCCCGTGCGATTGGCTAAGTCCCTGTCCGTCCCCCTCGAACGGCGACGCAGGGCGTGGGCAGGGGCCCGCGAACCGCGACGCGCGAGAGCTCGGCGCCTTGTTTGCGCGGCTTCGCGCGGCGGCCGAATCCGGGGACGCTGACGACGGTTCGAGAGACC
>CAZZZR010000138.1:0-7065 GCA_964658605.1 uncultured Caulobacter sp.
GCCCGACGTACGAGGAGATGCTGGCGCGCGAGCGGATACCGGACTGGCTGGAGTGAGGCGCGCGGCGCCTCTCTCCAGCCGCAAGAGGCGGGACCTCAGTTCAGCTTCTTGTCGTCGATCGGCGCCGGCGGCAGCGGGGCGACGGCGACGCCGTCGGCCTTGAGCGCCCGCACCTCTTTCGGCGAGGCCTCGCCGTAGATGCCGCGTTCTTCGGACCGGCCCTCGTGGATGTCCCGCGCTTCGCGCGCGAAACGATCGCCGACGTAGTCGAACGTCGACTCCACGTGACGGCGCACTTCGCCCATCGCCTCGCGCATCATCCGGCGCACGCCCTCCGGCGGCAGTGCGGCGGGCGCCGACGCCTTCGTGCCCGCCACCGCCGGCGCCATGATCTGCTTGGCGATGGTCCGCGAGGCGCACAGCGGGCACTCCACCAGCCCCTGCGCCGCCTGGTCGTCGTAGTCGCCGGAAGAGCCGAACCATGCCTCGAACCCGTGCCCCTGGTCGCAGGACAACGCGTAGCGGATCACGCCTCGCGCTCCGAGACCGGCTGGGGCGGAGCGAACGTCCGCGCATTAGCCAGCGCGGGGATCGCCGCCCGCGCTTGCGCGACCTTTGCAAGGTCGAGATCGACGGTCAGCACGCCCGGCTCGTCGTGGTCGAGCCGTCCGGCGACCTCGCCCCAGGGAGAGACGGCGGTGGTGCGCCCCCAGGTGCCCCGCCCGTCCTCGTGCAGGCCGCCCTGCGCGGGAGCGAGCACGTAGGTCCCGGTCTCTATGGCCCGCGTGCGCAACAGCACCTCCCAATGCGCCTCGCCGGTGGAGCGGGTGAAGGCGGCGGGTACGGCGATGATCTCCGCCCCAGCCTGCGCCTCGGCGTGGAACAGGACGGGGAAGCGCAGGTCGTAGCAAACGGTGAGGCCAAGCCGCCCGGCGACGGTGTCGACCACCTGCGCCCGCTCGCCCGGCGTATAGACCGCGCTCTCGCGCACGCTCTCACCGCTGGGAAGGTCGACGTCGAACATGTGGATCTTGTCGTAGGTCGCAGCGATCGTCCCGTCGGCGCGGATCAGCGCGGAGCGGTTGGCGCAACCGCCGTCGCCGCGCGCCACGAGCGCTGAACCGAGCAGCACCTCTACGCCCAGCTCGGCCGCCACCTCGCGCAGCCGCGACACCACCGGGTCGTCCTCCAGCGTCGTCAGCTGCGGCAGGAGCCTGGCGCGGTCGCGCTGCAGCACGTTGGTCGCTTCGGGCGTGAGGATCAGGCGCGCACCCTCCCCTGCCGCGCGCCGCACCAGCGGTTCGACGTGCGACAGCGCCGCGGCGTGAGTCGCAGGCGTGCGCAGCTGGAGGAGGCCGACCCGCGCCAACCTCAGGCCGCCAGGAGCTTGTCGAGCTCGCCCTTGCGGTCCAGCGCCATCAGCTCGTCGCAGCCGCCCACGTGGCGCTCGCCGATGAAGATCTGCGGGAAGGTGGAGCCGCCGTGGGCGCGCTCGACCATCGTCTTCTTGCGGGCCGCGTCGGCGTAGGCGTCGTCGATCTCGTTGTAGTCGACGCCCTTGGAGTCCAGCAGCTTCAGCGCCTGCGCGCAGTAGGGGCAGAAGGGGCGGGTATAGATCTCGACGGCGGACATCGGCGGCTCCGGCGGAACGAAGCGGCTCATATAGACACCTCCGCCGCTTCGCGCACGCGGGCGACGACGGCGACGTCCACGGCGCTCGCGCCCGCGGCCTTCAGCGTCCGGGCGCACGCCTCCGCGGTGGCCCCTGTGGTCAGCACGTCATCCACCAGAAGGACGCGGCGGCCTGTCAGCCGGGGCGCGTCCTGGGGGCGCACGTGGAAGGCGCCGCGCACCGCCTCGCGCCGTCCCCTTCGGCTTCGGCCGCCCTGGCCGCCGGTATCGCGCTTCCGTCGCAGGAGGTCCGGCGCATAGGCGACCCCGGCCAGCGCCGCCAGCGGCCGGGCGATCTCCGCGGCCTGGTTGTAGCGGCGGCGGAACAGGCGCGTGCGGTGCATGGGCACGGGCGCGACGAGGTCCGCCCCGTCCAGCAGTTCGGACGCCGCGCGGGACAGCCAGCGGGCGAACAGCGGCGCAAGGTCGGTGCGGTCGGCGTGCTTCAGCTTCAGCACCAGCTCGCGCGAGCCGTCGTCGTAGACGCAGGCCGCCCGCGCCCGGTCGAACAGGCGCGGCCGCGCCAGGCAGGCGGCGCACCGCGACGGCAGCGCGTAGGCGAAGGGCGCCCCGCATCCGTCGCAGCACGGCGCCTCGATGAAGTGGATGCGGGTCCAGGCCTGAGCCGAGAGGCCCGGGGACAGCGGGCGCCCGGCGGCCTCGTCCAGCGCGGCGGGCGGCAGGATGAGGTCGAGCCCGTGGCGCAGGGCGGCGGTCCAGCGCGACGGCGCGGCGGTGCGGGATTGGCGTGGACGGCGCGCCGCCCCACCTTCGACCGGCATGGCTTCCACCGACGCGCCTCCCCGCATCTTCGACCGCCGCCTGCACCGCCTGCGGCTGGACCGGGCGGCGAAGGGCTACGCCGGCTTCCTGCACGCCCGCGCGGCGGAGGACGCCGTCGACCGGCTGAGCACCATCCTGCGCGACTTCCCCCTGGCCGTCGACCTCGCGGCGCGGGACGGCGCGTTCGCGCGCGCCCTGCCCGGCTCTCCCGCCGCCGCGCGGGTCGGGACGGTGGTCGAGGCCGACCTCTCCCCCGCCATGCTCGCCGGCCGCGAAGGCCCGCGCCTGGCCGCCGACGAGGAGCGCCTGCCGTTCGCCGAGGGTCGCCTCGACCTCGCGGTCTCGCTCCTCTCGCTACACTGGACGAACGACCTCGTCGGCGCGCTGGTGCAGATCCGCCGCGCGCTGAAGCCGGACGGGCTGTTCCTGGGCGCCTTCCTGGGCGGCGCCACCCTGACCGAGCTTCGCCAGTCGCTGCTGGAGGCGGAGGCGGAGGTTTCCGGCGGGGCGGGCCCGCGCGTCTCGCCCTTCGCCGACGGGCTGGATGCGGCGGGCCTCTTGCAGCGCGCGGGCTTCGCCCTGCCGGTCAGCGACGTCGACCGGGTGACGGTGACGTACGACCACCCGCTGAAGCTCCTCGCCGACCTGCGCGCCATGGGCGAGACCAACGTACTCCACGCCCGATCCGCGCGCCCCCTGACCCGCGATGGCCTGGCGCGGACCTTCGCCATCTACGTCGAGCGGTTCGGCGACGCACAGGGGCGCGTGCCCGCCACCTTCGAGATCATAGGCGTCACCGGCTGGGCCCCCCACGCGACCCAGCCCAAGGCGCTGAAGCCGGGCTCGGCGAAGATGCGGCTGGCCGACGCGATCGGCGGCGTGGAGCACCCGCTCTGATGCGCCCGCTGACGCCGGGCGAGACGGCGCTGGCGCGGGGCGTGTTCGGCGAGGCGCTGGACCCTGCCCCCGTCCGCATCGGCCGCGCGCCCTTCGGCCCCTTCGCGGTCACGCTCGGCCGCCGCATCCTGTTCCCCGGCGACCCGCCCGCCGACTTCTCCGCCGAACCGCTGGAGCGCCGGGCGTGGCTGGTGCACGAGCTGGTCCACGTCTGGCAGTTCGCCGATCGGCCGGCGCGCACGCTCGCCAGCTGGGCGAAGGTGGCGGCGAGCGGCGGCTACGGCCCTGGCCTGCCCGGCTACGCCTACGTCCACCCCTTTGAATGGGACGACCTGAACCTGGAGCAGCAGGCGCGGGTGGTGGAGCACGCCTACCTGCTCCGGGCGGGCGGCGTCGCGCCCGCGCAGCTCGCCGCCTACGCCGGCCGCACCCCCTTCCCCGCACTCGCCTAGAGGAAGTCGCGCAGGTAGGCGCAGAGCGGAGCGTCGGCGGGGGGCATGGGGTAGTCGAACAGGGCGACCGGCTTCACCCAGGCGAGGTCGGCGTGTTCGCGCCGCTGCACGAACCCCTCCCACTGGCGGCAGAGGTAGAGCGGCATCAGCAGGTGGAAGTCCGCGTAGACGTGGCTGGCGAAAACGAAGGGCGAGAGGCAGTCGCGCTTGACCGCGATCCCCAACTCCTCCTCCAGCTCGCGGATCAGGGCGGCCTCCGGCGTCTCCCCCGCCTCGACCTTGCCGCCTGGAAACTCCCACAGCCCGGCCAGCTGCTTGCCCTCCGGCCGCCGCCCGATCAGCACGCGGCCGTCGCCGTCGACCAGGGCGGCGGCGGCGACCAGGACGAGGCGGCTCACCCGATCAGCTCCGGTAGTCGCCGTTGATCGAGATGTAGCCGTGGGTGAGGTCGCAGGTCCACATCGTGGCCGCGCCTGAGCCGACGCCCACGTCGACGGCGACCGTCAGCTCCTGGCGCTTCATGTAGGCGCTCATCGCCGCTTCGTCGTAGTCGGGGCTGACCGCGCCGTCGCGGGCGGCCCAGAGGTCGCCGAAGCGGATGGAGAGCCTGCTCCGGTCCACCGGCTCGTCGGCGCGGCCCACGGCCATGGTGATGCGGCCCCAGTTGGCGTCCTCGCCGGCGATGGCGGTCTTCACCAGCGGGCTCTCGCACACGGTTCGGGCGATCTTCGCGGCGGAGGCTTCGGAGGCGGCGCCG
The DNA here is from genome assembly GCA_964658605.1 of uncultured Caulobacter sp. Classification (GTDB taxonomy): domain Bacteria; phylum Pseudomonadota; class Alphaproteobacteria; order Caulobacterales; family Caulobacteraceae; genus JASLDZ01. The sequence continues at coordinate 4,561 of CAZZZR010000138.1, forward strand.
GTGATGCGCACCTCCACGAACTTGGTCGCGCCCTCCCCGTCGCGCACCAATTGCTGGGCGAGGTCGAGCATCACCGCCTCCACCGCCTGCGCGAAGGCTGCGAGGTCGGAATCCGGGACGTTTCCCGCGCAGCCTGTGGCGACGAGGAGGCAGGTGTCGTTGGTGGAGCGGTCGCCGTCCACCGTCACCCGGTTCCAGGTATGCTCTGTGGCGGCGGTCAGGATCGCCTGCAGCGCGGCCGGCTCCACCGCGGCGTCGGTGACGACGAAGGCCAGCATGGTGGCCATGTTCGGCGCGATCATCCCCGAACCCTTGGCGATCCCCGCGACCTTCACCGACCGGCCGCCGATCTCGCAGGCGCGCACCGCGCCCTTGGGGAAGGTGTCGGTGGTGCAGATCGCCCGGGCCGCCTCCGGCCAGGCCACCGCGTCCAGCGAGGCGGCGAGACCGGGCAGCACGTGGGTGATCCTGGAGGCGTCCAGCGGCACGCCGATCACGCCGGTGGAGGCGGTGAGCACCTGCGCCTCATCGCAGCCCAGCTCAGACGACGCCGCCTCCATCACGGTGAGCACGGCCGCGTCGCCCACAGCGCCGGTGAAGGCGTTGGCGCAGCCCGCGTTGACAACCACCGCCCGCACCCGCCCGCCGCTCTCGGCCAGCGCCGTTTTGCACCCGTCCACCGGCGCCGAGCCGACCGCGTGCTTGGTGAACACGCCCGCGCAGGCCGACCTCTCCGCGAAGCGCATCAGCACCACGTCCGGCCGGTCGTGCTTGTAGAAGCCCGCGCGCGCGACGGCGAACTCCACGCCGTCGACCTCCCCGATCTCCGGGAACGGCACAGCCAGCGGCGAGATGGGCAGGTCGGCGTGGCTCATCGCGGACGCTCCTTCTGCGGCTTGAGGATGGCGACCTCCGTCTCCGCCCGCAAACGCTTGAGCAGCGCCTGCAGCCGGTCGTAGGCCAGGAAGCGCACGAGCTGCGGCCGGGCCTGCTCGAAGGTGGGCGGCGGCAGGTCGCGCTTCGCCTCCACCTTCAGGATCGCATAGCCGCCCGCGTGGCGCAGCGGGCCGACCACGTCGCCGACCTGCGCCGTCGCCAGCGCCGCGCCGAAGGCCCCTGGCAGGGCGGAGGGCGCCAGCCAGCCGAAGTCGCCGCCCGCATAGCGGGTGGCCATGTCCACCGAGCGCGTCTGCGCCAGCGCCGCGAAGTCGGCCCCGCCCGCCACCTGCGCCTTCACCGCCTGCGCCTCCGCCTCGGTGGGCGTCACGATCTGGGCCAGGTGCAGTTCGTACTGCGGGTGCGCCTGCTTCAGCTCCTCGTCGTAGAGCGCGCGCAGGGCCTTGTCGCCGACCTGCGCCTCGATCTCGTGGTCCAGGGCGGCGTCGCCCAGCACCTTGTCGCGGGCGGCGGCGAGGCGGCGCTTGACCTTGGGGTCTCGCTCCAGGTGAAGCCGCTGCGCCTCGAGAGCCAGAAGCCGCTGGTCCACGGCGGCCTGCAGGCTGGCCTTATAGAGGTCGCCGGACGGGTCGAGCGGCTTGCCGATGGTGGAGGGGTCGCGGGCGTGGGCGGCGCGGGCGACGTCCGACAGGTGCAGCGTCTCGCCGCCGACATGCGCCACCGGCGGGTCGGGCGGGTCGTGCGCGTCCTTGGGCTGGGGCGCGCAGGCGGCGAGCACGAGAACGAGCGCGGCCGCGTGCGCCTTGGGGCGGTGCATGAGGCGAAAGGCGCTCGCGTTGACAGGCTCGGGGGCGCTGCTTAAGTCCCGCACCGGCGCAAGTCGAGCGGTTTTCGGGCGCGAGCGGCGGTCTCGCGAGGCCTCAAGCCACGGCCGAACACCCGCCCGATTTCCCCGTCATCTTCGCCTGCCTCCGCGGTCCGGAGCCCCTGCTCCTGAGGCCGCGATACCCGTTCGGATCGACATGCTCGCCTTCGCCAGAAAGCTCCTCGGCTCCTCCAACGAACGGCGGGTGAAGAACCTGCGCGGGCGGGTGGCGGCGATCAACGCGCTGGAACCGAAGATTTCGGCGCTCTCGGACGATCAGCTCAAGGCCAAGACCGACGAGTTCAAGGCGCGCCTGGCCAAGGGCGAGACGCTGGACGACCTCCTGGAGGAGGCGTTCGCCGTGGTCCGCGAGGCCGCCAAGCGCGTGCTCGGCCAGCGGCACTACGACGTGCAGTTGGTCGGCGGCATGACGCTCCACCAGGGCGGCATCAGCGAGATGCGCACCGGCGAGGGCAAGACGCTCGTCGCGACGCTCGCCGCCTATCTGAACGCGCTGGAGGGCAAGGGCGTCCACGTCATCACCGTCAACGACTACCTGGCGCAGCGCGACTCCGAGTGGATGGGGCGCGTCTACGGGTTCCTGGGGATGACGACCGGGATCATCGTCAACGGCCTCAGCCAGGCCGAGCGGCAGCGCAGCTACAACAGCGACATCACCTACGGCACGAACAACGAGTTCGGCTTCGACTACCTGCGCGACAACCTGGTCTACGACGTCGCCG
>CAZZZR010000139.1:0-7024 GCA_964658605.1 uncultured Caulobacter sp.
CCCCCCGCTCCGACGATCAGCACCCGGGCGCGCCTCAGCCTCTGCTGGCCCGGCCCCCCAACCTCGCGTAGCACGAGATGGCGTGCGTAGCGCTCGACCTCCTCCGCACTGAACGCCGCGCCCTCGGCCGCCATCGTCTTGATCCCGCCAAGCTCGCCCGCCACATGGCTCCCCATGTCCGAGCCGTCCACCCCCGCGCCGCCCGCCCAAGGTCCAGGTTGGCGGGGCACCACGATCCTGGCGGTGCGCAAGAACGGGAAGACGGTGATCGCCGGCGACGGGCAGGTCTCCATGGGCGCGACCATCGTCAAGGGCAACGCGCGCAAGGTGCGCCGCCTGCACGGGGGCAAGGTGGTCGCGGGGTTCGCTGGGGCCACAGCCGACGCCTTCACCCTGATCGAGCGCCTTGAGCAGAAGCTGGAGCAGCACCCCGAGCAGTTCGCCCGCGCCTGCGTCGAGCTCGCCAAGGACTGGCGCACCGACCGCTACCTGCGCCGGCTCGACGCCATGATGATCGCCGCGGATTCGGACCAGGTGTTCACCCTCACCGGCGCCGGGGACGTGCTGGAGCCGGAGGCTGGCATCTGCTCCATCGGCTCCGGCGGCCCCTACGCCCTGGCGGCGGCGCGCGCGGTCGCGGAGTTCGACCTCGACGCCGAGGAGATCGCCCGCCGCGCCATGAAGATCGCCGCCGACATCTGCGTCTATTCCAACCACAACCTGACCGTGGAGACGCTGGAGGCGTGAGCTACGCCTTCCGCCCGATGACGGCCGCCGACCTGCCGATGGCGAACGTCTGGCTGGCGACGCCGCAGGTCGCCCGCTGGTGGGATGGGGCGTTCGACGAAGGCGACCTAACCGACGCGACGCATCGCTGCTGGATCGGCTCGCTGGACGGCCTCCCCTTCGCCTACCTGCAGGACTACGACCCCCACGCCGAGCCCGGCCACCCCTTCGCCTTCCTGGCGCCCGGTTCCCGAGGGATCGACCAGCTGATCGGGGAGCCGGAGCTGATCGGCGTCGGCCATGGCTCGGCGCTGATCGACACCTTCACAAAGCGCCTGTTCGCGGAGGGCGCGCCTGCCGTCGGCGCCGACCCGCATCCCGACAACGCCCGCGCCATCCGCGCCTACGAGAAGGCGGGCTTCGTGCGCAGCCACCTGTGCGACGCCCTCTGGGGCCGCTGCCTCCTCATGACCAGATACGCCCCATGACCGACTTCTCCCCCCGCGAGATCGTCTCCGAGCTCGACCGCTTCATCGTCGGCCATGCGGAGGCCAAGCGCGCGGTCGCCATCGCGCTGCGCAACCGCTGGCGTCGCCAACGGCTCGCGCCAGACCTGCAGCCGGAGGTGACGCCCAAGAACATCCTGATGATCGGGCCCACCGGCGTCGGGAAGACGGAGATCGCACGGCGGCTGGCGCGCCTGGCCAACGCGCCCTTCCTGAAGGTCGAGGCCACCAAGTTCACCGAGGTGGGCTACGTCGGGCGCGACGTGGACCAGATCGTGCGCGACCTGCTGGAGGCCGCCATCCTGCTCGTTCGCGACCGCCGCCGGGCCTCGGTCGCCGCGAAGGCGGAGCAGGCGGCCGAGGAGCGGATGCTCGACGCGCTCGTGGGCGCCGGCTCCGGCCAGGCGACCCGCGACAGCTTCAGGAAGAAGCTCCGGGCCGGCGACCTGGACGACAAGGAGGTGGAGATCCAGCTCCCTGACTCCGGCGGCGCGCCGGTGTTCGAGATCCCCGGCCAGCCGGGCGGCATGGGGATGATCAACCTCTCCGACATGCTGTCCAAGATGGGCGGCGGCCGCACCAAGACGGTGCGGATGACCGTGGCGGAGGCCTGGGCGCCCCTCACCGCCGAGGAGGGCGACAAGCTGCTCGACCCCGAGGCCGTCACCCGCGAGGCGATCGCCCTGACCGAGGACCACGGCATCGTCTTCCTCGACGAGATCGACAAGGTGGCCACCTCGCAGGAGCGCCGGGGCGCCGACGTCTCCAGAGAGGGCGTGCAGCGCGACCTCCTGCCCCTGATCGAGGGCACCACCGTCTCGACCAAGCACGGGCCGGTGAAGAGCGACCACATCCTGTTCATCGCGTCGGGCGCCTTCCACGTCGCCAAGCCGAGCGACCTCCTGCCCGAACTGCAGGGCCGCCTGCCGATCCGGGTGGAGCTGAAGGCGCTGACCCGCGACGACCTGCGCCGCATCCTGACCGAGCCCGAGGCCAACCTGATCCGCCAGCACCAGGCGCTGATGGCCACCGAAGGCGTGACCCTCAGCTTCACCGAGGACGCGGTCGACGCCCTCGCCGACGCCGCGGTGGAGGTGAACGCCCGCACCGAGAACATTGGCGCGCGCCGGCTTCAGACCGTTTTGGAGAAGGTCGTGGAGGAGATCAGCTTCAGCGCCGGCGACCGCAGCGGGGAAGCGGTCGAGGTGACGGGCGACCTCGTGCGGGAGAAGGTGGGCAAGCTGGCCCAGGACGCGGACCTCAGCCGCTTCATCCTCTAGCCGCGCCTGCCTCCTCGACCGCGGCTCGGCCAAGGCTCTGAATCATTAAAACTGTTGCATAAAGATAACGTCGGTCCGCAACCCACGTCTGGCGGCCGGCTCGCGAGGTGGCAAAACGCCAGCAACTCCAGCGCGATAACCCTACCGCGCACGCGCCGGGGGAATTCGCTGGAGGGAGCCGATCAACCTGCGGGTGCGCCTGATCGACGCTCCAACCCATTGAGCCTACCCCTGATTCGCCGACCTGTCCGCAATCGCAGGTTGGCCGTTCGCAACTTCGCGGTTTCGGCGTTCGTTAATGAAACATGAAGGGCGGCCAAGCTTGCCGCGCGCGTGGGGTCCAACGTGAATCTGCACCGAGTTCTTGCCGGCCTAGCGGCCGCCGTCGCGACGGCCTTCGCCGGCGCGGCCCAGGCCCAGAGCCTGTTCGCCTCCGCCTCGTCCCCATGGGCCGGCCCCTACATCGGCGTCCACGGCGGCTACGGCTGGGACCCGGACATCGTCGACACCAAGGGCGAGCTGCTCATCAACCAGTACGCCACGGGGAACTCCGTGCGGCCGCCCTTCGTGTCCGAGACGCGGCAGGGCTACGTGGCCGGCGGCCAGATCGGGTGGAACGTGCAGCGCAACCACCTCGTGGTGGGTGTCGAGGCCGACGCCTCGCTGACCGACATGGGCAAGAAGGACATCTTCCACATCCCCGTCCGCTTCGGCGAGGCGGAGCAGGGCCGCGCCACGCGCCTCAACGACCGCACCACCTACATCGGCACGGCCCGAGCGCGGGTGGGCTGGGCGCAGGGGCCGCTGCTGTTCTACGGCACCGGCGGCTATGCGTACTCTCACGTTCGCGAGGACGGCCTGTTCGACAGCTCGCAGCTGACCCACCTGGACTACGAGGGCCACGTCTCCAAAGACCCCAGCGGCTGGGTGGCCGGCGGCGGGGTCGAGTACCTCCTGCCCGGCGGATGGCGCGGCCACCGCGCCACCGTGCGCACCGAGTTCCTGCACTACGACCTCGGCGAGACCTCGCTGTTCGAGAACCACTTCATGAGCACGCCGACGCTGAAGAGCGTGGTGCCGGGCAGCTACACCTCCACCTTCCACCACGGGGAGGACGTCGTCCGCATCGGGCTGAACTTCAAGTTCTAAGGAAGCGCGGCCGAGTCAGCCCCCGGTCGCCGCCCGCTGCATCGCCCCGAGGTCGGAGATCCCGGCCTCGGCCAGGGCGAACAGCGCCTCGAACTCCGCCCGGCTGAAGCCCCGCTTCTCGCCGGTGGCCTGCACCTCCACGATGTCGCCCGCGCCGGTCAGCACGAAGTTCGCGTCGGCCTCGGCGGCGGAATCCTCCTCGTAGTCGAGGTCGAGCACGGGCTGGCCCTGGTGCACGCCGCAGCTGATGGCGGCCACCTGGTCCAGGATCGGATCGGCCTTCAGCACGCCCTCGGTCAGCAGGAACCGGGTCGCGATCCGCAGCGCCACCCAGGCGCCGGTGATCGAGGCCGTGCGCGTGCCCCCGTCCGCCTGGATCACGTCGCAGTCGATCGAGATCTGCCGCTCCCCCAGCGCCCTGAGATCGACCACCGCGCGCAGCGAGCGGCCGATCAGGCGCTGGATCTCCTGCGTGCGCCCGCTCTGCTTGCCCTGCGCGGCCTCCCGCCGGCCGCGGGTGTGGGTGGCGCGCGGCAGCATCCCGTACTCGGCGGTCACCCAGCCCTGCCCCTTGCCGCGCAGGAACCCCGGCACCCCCTCCTCCAGGCTGGCGGTGACCAGCACCTTCGTGTGGCCGAAGGAGACGAGGCACGAGCCTTCGGCGTAGCGGTTGACGCCCGTCTCGAGCGTCACGGGGCGGAGCTGGGAGGGCGTGCGGCCGGAGGGGCGGGTCGGGGCGGTCATGGCGGAGGGTCCGGCGGACGGGTCCGCTTGCGCGGACGGGCCTGGGCTCTATCCTGTGCGGGAGGTCGCCGTCCATGACAGCCCGCCGCCCCATGCCCGCCGAACGATGGTCCTGATCCCCCGCGCCTCGCCCTCGGCCGAGCTGTTCGGCGCGACCAGCCTGACGCCCGCCGGCGGTCCCGACCTCTCCTCCCTCGACCTGCGCGCCCGCGACATCTTCCGCCGGGTGGTGGAGACCTACCTCGAGACCGGCGAGCCGGTGGGCTCGCGCACGGTGTCCAAGGGCGGGCTGGCGCTGTCGCCCGCCTCGATCCGCAACACCATGCAGGACCTGGCGCAACTGGGCCTGCTCTCCGCGCCCCACACCTCCGCCGGGCGGATGCCGACCCACGCGGGCCTGCGCCTGTTCGTCGACGGTCTGATGGAGGTGGGCGACGTCGGCGAGGAGGAGCGGCGCGCGATCGAGGGTTCGCTCGCCGCGCGCCAGCTCTCGGGCGCGCGCAGCGTGGAGGAGGCGCTGGACGCCGCCTCGGCCCTGCTCTCCGGACTTGCGGGCGGCGCGGGCATCGTCACCGCGCCCGTGCGCGAGGCGGGTGTCAAGCACGTGGAGTTCGTGGCGCTCGGCCCCGACCAGGCGCTGGCGATCATGGTGTTCGACGACGGCCAGATCGAGAACCGGCTGATGCGGGTGGCACCCGGCCTTCCGCCCTCGGCGCTGCAGGAGGCGTCCAACTTCCTCAACGCCCGCCTGCGGGGACGCACGCTGGCCGAGGCCAAGGGCGAGATGGACGGCGAGCTGGCCCGCGCCCGCGCCGAGCTGAACGCGGCGGCCGCGCGGCTGGTGGAGGGCGGGCTCGCGGCCTGGGGCGGCGGCGAACCCGGCCAGGACCGCTCGCTGATCGTCCGCGGCCGCGCCAACCTCCTGGCCGACGCGGACGCGGTGCACGACCTCGAGCGCGTGCGCAGCCTGTTCGACGACCTGGAGCAGAAGGAGCGGCTGATCGGCCTGCTGGACGACGTGAAGGGCGCCCAGGGCGTTCGCATCTATATCGGGGCGGAGACGCAGCTCTTCAGCCTGTCGGGTTCCGCCGTGATCGCGGCGCCCTATATGAGCGGCCGACAGCGGGTGGTCGGCGCGATCGGCGTGATCGGCCCCGCCCGCCTGAACTACGCGCGCGTGATCCCGTTGGTGGACTACACCGCCCGCGTGCTGGGCCGGCTGCTCGACAGCTAGGCCCGGCGGATGCGAACCGGAGGACGACCTTGAGCGAGACCGCTCCCGATTTCCTGGACGACGACAAGCCCGACCACGACGGCGTGGCGACCGACCACGGCTCCGAGCTGGAGCGCCTGCTGTCTGAGAACGCGGCGCTGAAGGAGCAGGTGCTGCGCGTGGCGGCCGACGCGGAGAACGCCAAGCGCCGGGCCGAGAAGGAGTCCAACGACGCCCGCGCCTACGCCATCCAGCGCTTCGCCCGCGACCTGTTCGACGCCGCCGACATCTTCTCCCGCGCCCTCACCGCCGCGCCCAAGGACTTGTCGGACCCCGCCGTGAAGGCCTTCGTCACCGGCGTCGAGATGACCGACAAGGCGCTGCAGGGCGCGTTCGAGCGCAACGGCGTCAAGCGCATCCGCCCCTCCAAGGGAGACAAGTTCGACCCCCACACCCAGCAGGCGATGACCGAGATGGAGGCGGAGGGCGTGGCCCCCGGCGCCGTGGTGATGGTGATGCAGGACGGCTACGAGCTCTTCGGCCGCACGCTGCGCCCAGCGATGGTGGCGGTGGCGCCGAAGGCCGCGGCGGCTGGCAGCTATGCGCAGGGCGAGGCTGAGGCGGCGGGCGCGGAGCTCGACACGCGGGCATGAGCCGCACGCCATAATCTCCCGCTCATCCCCGCGTATGCGGGGACCCAGACTGTCTTCGCGGACCGGGCGGACGGGCGTGAAGGGGAGAAGTGAAGCCTGGATTCCGCATGCGCGGGGATGAGCGGAAGCAAAAATGATCGTGCTGTTCTTCCCCCTCCTCTTACAAACCGCCCAGCCGGCGAAGTCCGCCAAGCCGTCGCCCCCCACCCCCGTCGAGGGCGTCACCGTCACCGCCCCGCGCGGCGACGCGCCCACAGTCGCGTCCGCCTGGCCCGCCCAGGGCGCGGCGGTCGCGGGCGGCACGATGGTGCTGAAGACGACCTTCAGCCAGCCCATGTCGGCCAGCGGCTGGCGCTACGTCCCGGTGGAGGGCGCCGCCTTCCCGCGCTGCCTCGACCGGCCTCGCCTGCTGGCCGATGGACGGACCTTCGTCCTGATGTGCGTGACCACGGCCGACGGGAGCTGGGGGGTACGACTGCAGGGGCCGGGCGGGGGCGAGCCCGGCTTCGTCGCGGCGGGCGGCAAGCCGCTGGCGACGTACGACCTGAAGTTCACCACAACAGGCGACCGGCCGGTCGCCTCACTCGCCGACGCCATGACCGCCGCCTCGCTCTCCGACGACCAGAGCCCGATCATGGACGACAAGGCGCAGGCGGCGGCCGGCGCTCCGAAGGGCTCATCCCCGAACGGCTGAGTTTCAAGGGCGCGCGCTTGCGCCGCCCCGCCGTGCGCGCCACATCGGGCGCGACGCTC
>CAZZZR010000140.1:0-7002 GCA_964658605.1 uncultured Caulobacter sp.
TGGTCGAGCACCACGATCACGCCGTGGGCAGGGTCGGCCGCGGCGTCCAGGCCGAAATCCTTCAGCTCGGCGGTCAGCAGCGCGACGCCCTGGTGAACCGCGCGATCGGGCAGGGCGCGGGCGACATCGACCGCCTCCACCGTCTCCACACGGACCTCGCCGCCGCCGCGCCGGGCGAGCAGGGGCTCCAGCGCGCGGGCGCGGTCGGAGGTGGCGAGCAGGCGCTTCAGTTCGCGCCGGGGGTTGGCGACGGCGGCCTCCACCGCATGCCAGCCCCACAGCCACTCGGAACCGTCGTCGGGCTGCGGACCGCGCCTGCGGGCGTCCGGCGGGCCGCGTCGGGGGGCTCGCGGAGACCCCTCTCCGCCTCCCGGCGGAGGGCCTCTGCGGTCGTTGCGTTCGCGGGAGGGGGACACTATAAGGCGCGCTCCGTTTCGGGACCCCTCAAGAAGGGGTCGTCCTCCTAGCACGGTCGCCGCCATCGCGGACCCGGGTCGGGACCTGACGGAGCGCTTGAAGACGGCGCGCTGGGGGAATGTCCCGAGCGGCAAAGGGGGCGGACTGTAAATCCGCTGGCTAAGCCTTCGCAGGTTCGAGTCCTGCTTCCCCCACCACGCCCCGTCTGGCAGGTTCAAGCGTCGCCCACCGGCGCGCGGGTATAGCACAGTGGTAGTGCAGCAGCCTTCCAAGCTGAGGATGCGGGTTCGATTCCCGCTACCCGCTCCAAGCCGCACGCCACCTCAGAAGTGGTGAGTGCACATCGCCACGAGCAGGATGATCGGGATCGGCACGCCGACGGCCCACATCAAGATGGATCGCATCGTTGGTTCCTCTGGCTGAACGTCCGCCGCTCAGCGCGACGGTTCGCCTGTGGCGGGGTTGGTCTGGGTCTTGGGCGTGTCGCTCGAACCCTCGGATCCCGCAGGCTCGGTCGCCGGGCGGGGAGGATCGCCCTGCTTCTGGTTCTCGTGCTCGCTGGGGTAGGGGGCGGGGCGGTCGGGGTGGGCCATGGACGCTGAACGCGTCAGGCGATCCCGCGTTCATCCGGCCCGTCAGCCGAGCGGGTTGACGCCGAACAGATAGGGGTGCGCGAGGATCACCCCGGCGTAGGCGACGACCGCGACGCCGAGCTTCCAGGCTATCTCCCGCAGGACGAGCCGCTGGCGTCGCTGCAGGATGGCGGCGAAGGGAACGGCGGACGTTTTGGCGCGGAACGCTTCCCATAGCGCGCCGAACGCCTTTGCGCGCTTCGCGTCGATGCTCGGCGGCCCGACCAGCGCCAGGAGCAGGAGGCATCCGAACAGCACCAGGCTCGCCAGGTCGCCGTTCGAGATGATGTGCGCGAAGGCCCAGATCGCCACGCCCCACAGGAAGGGATGGCGCGTCACCCGCACGATCCCCCGCGCAGGCTCCTCGGAGTCCAAAACGCCTTGCTGCGCCACGCTGGTGGGATTGGGCGTGAGGAGCCCTGGCACGATCAGGAGGAAGCCCAGGAACACCAGGCCCAGCGACGCGTGCCGCAGGGCGGGGGTGATCGTCCACAGCTCGCCGTCGCCCGCATGTCCGCGCGCGCCGGCGAAGGCTAGGCCGAGCCAGACCAAGGAGGCCACGCTGGCGAGCGAGAACAGGCCCATGTACGGGCCTTCGCCCAGGCGGGTGACGAGCACGCCGCGCAGCGACGTTCCGGCCACCAGCACGTGCATCGCCACGAACACCGTCGCGGCGAGATAGAGCTGGATCATGGCGAGGCCCCTCCGCCCGCAAGCGTGGCCGCTTTCGCCTTAGTCGTCGAGGTCGATCACCACCGGCACGTGGTCAGACGGCTTGTCCCAGCCGCGCACGTGCTTGTCGATCACGCACCCTCTGAGCCGGTCGGCGGCCTGGGGGGAGAGCAGGGCGAAGTCGATGCGGATGCCGATGTTCCGGCGGTAGGCGCCGGCCTGATAGTCCCAGAAGGTGTAGCCGTGCGGGTCCTCGCCGACCTCCAGGTTGGCTTCGGTCAGGCCTAGGTTCTTCAGCGCGCGGAAGGCGGCGCGGCTCTCCGGCCGGTAGAGGGCGTCGCCCGACCACATGGCGGGGTCGGAGCAGTCGACCGGCTCCGGGATGACGTTGTAGTCGCCGCAGAGGACGAAGCTTTCCTCAAGCGCCAGCAGCCGACTGGCGTGGGCGTTGAGCCGCGCCATCCAGGCCAGCTTGTAGGCGAACTTGTCGGTTCCGATCGGGTTGCCGTTGGGCAGGTAGAGGCCGCCGACCCGCACGGGGCGGGGACCGGAAACCACCGCCTCGATGTAACGGGACTGCTCGTCAGACTCGTCGCCCGGCAGGCCGCGGGTCAGGTCCTCCAGCGGATGCTTCGAGAGCAGCGCCACGCCGTTGTACGTCTTCTGGCCGTGGACCTCGCAGTTGTAGCCCAGCCGCTCGAAGGCCTCGCGCGGGAACTTCTCGTCCACGCACTTGATCTCCTGCAGACACGCGACGTCGGGCTTGGCCTCCTCGAACCAGGCGAGCACGGTTTCCAGCCGCGCGTTGACCGAATTGACGTTCCAGGTCGCGATCCGCATGGGCGCGTCTTAGCCGCTGCAGGCGGCGATGGCGACGCGGCTCAGATCGAGAAGCTGACCCCGCAGCCGCAGCTGGACTTGGCGTTGGGGTTGCGGACACGGAACTCGCTCGCGGCCAGCTCGTCCACGAAGTCGATCTCCGAGCCCGCGAGCAGGGGCTGGGAGATGTCGTCGATCAGGGCGGCGGCGCCGTCCCGCTCGACCAGCAGATCGTCGGGTTCGCCGGCCTCCACCAGGTCGAAGCGGTACTGGAAGCCCGAGCAGCCGCCGCCGTCCACCGCGATGCGCAGGCGCACCTCGCGGCCCTCGGCGGCCGAGAGCGCCTTCAGCCTTGCGGCGGCGGCGGGGGAGAGGGTGATGGCGGGGAGGGCCATGAGACTGTCGATCCTGCGGCCGCGAGCGGGCCAAGCGCGAACGATTCCTATATGAGCCTCGTCAAGGTCCTGCGGAAGGGCCGCGGCCCGGAGCCCTCGGTGGACGACGCCTCAAGCCTCAGCGCCAAGCCGCGACGACGCGCCCGGGAACGCGCCCCCTACGCCTGCGACCCCGACGCCTCGAAGGGCCGCCTGCACCCGGAAGCCGACAGCGCCACCCGCACCCCCTTCGCCCGTGACCGCGACCGCATCATCCACTGCACCGCCTTCCGTCGGCTGAAGGAGAAGACGCAGGTCTTCGTGGCGCACGAGGGGGACTACTATCGCACCCGGCTGACGCACAGCCTGGAGGTGGCGCAGATCGCGCGCTCAACCGCCGCCGCCCTGGGGCTGGATGCGGATCTGGCCGAGACCATCGCGCTGGCTCACGACCTCGGGCACCCGCCCTTCGGCCACGCCGGCGAAGACCTCCTGGAAGAGCACATGCGCCCCTTCGGCGGCTTCGACCACAACGTGCAGACCTTCCGCGTCGTGACCGAGCTGGAGCGACGCTACCCGCGCTTCGAGGGCCTGAACCTGACGTGGGAGACGCTGGAAGGCGTCATCAAGCACAACGGCCCGCTGACGGAGAAGTTGGGCGAGCCCGCCTATGCGCCCGTGGTCGCCTTCGACCGCGCCTGGCCGCTGGAGCTGTCCGGCTACGCCTCCGCCGAGGCGCAAGTCGCGGCCATCGCCGACGACATCGCCTACAACAACCACGACGTGGACGACGGGCTGCAGGCGGGGCTGTTCCAGCTGGAGGATCTGGCCGAGGTCCCGCTGATCGGCCCAGCAATCGCTTCGGTCCGCGCCGACTATCCGGGCGTCGACGCGCGCATGCTCCGGCTGGAGGCGGTGCGGCGGATGATCGGGGAGATGATCGGCGACGTCATCGCCGTCACCCGGGCCGGGGCGGAGGCGGCGGGTCTGCCCTCGCCCGAGGCGGTGCGCTCGCTGGGCCGGCAGCTGGTGCGGTTCTCCCCCGACATGCTGGAGGACCTCACCAGCCTGCGCGCCTTCCTGCACGCGCGCATGTACCGCCACTTCCGCGTCAACCGCACCCGCAGCCAGGCGCGGCGCATCCTGGCGCAGATGTTCGAGCTGTTCATGGAGGAGCCGCAGACGCTCCCCACCGACTGGTTCCTCCGCGCCGAGGGGCTGGAGGGCGCCGCCCTGGCCCGCATCGTCTGCGACTACATCGCCGGCATGACCGACCGCTTCGCCATCGAAGAGCACAGGCGTCTCTTCAACCTCGAGATCGGCATGCGCGACAGCGACGGGCGCGGGGAGGGATAAGGCCTCGCGCTAACCTTTCGTTCACCACGAGGCCGCCATCGTTCTGCGGCCTCCTGCGACGACCTGACCAGGGCTGCGGGGGCGATCCGGGGGCGGATTGTGGGCACGGGCGAAGCGCCTGTCGCGGTATCGTCGGCTGACGCTGGCGATTCGCGCCGGCGGCCTCCGACGTGCGGAGGGACCGGACGATGACCGAATACGACCGCGGGGCCTACACGCCCCAGGCCGACGCGCCGCTGGCCTTCGACGCCCGCGGGCCACGCGACCGCCGCCCCTTGCCGATGACGCTGGTGGCCAGCGGCGTCGTGCTGCTGGTGATCGTCGGCGCCCTGTTCCTCGCCTACCGCGGCGGCGTGAAGGGCGGAGCGGAGGCGCCGCGTCCGGTCGGCGAGCCCGTGGGCGCGATCAAGACCGCCGCCGCCCCCGGCGCCGTCGGCGCCTCCGCGTCCGACCCGACCGCGGGCGCCGACCTCTACGCCGCGCAGAACGTGCCCAACGTGAAGCCGACCTTCACGCCCTCCCCCGAGCAGCCCGCCCCCCGGCCCGCGCCCCAGCTGAGGGTCGAGACCGTCGCCCCTCCGAAGGTGCGGATCGAGCCGGCGGAGACGGTCGCCGCCACCTCCGCGCCCCCCGCCGCGCCCGCCGCCACCTCCATCCGGGCCGGGGCCGCCGACCACGCCGCGACGACGGGCGCCAAGCCCGTGCAGACCGCCGCTCTGACGCCGCCCTCCGCCGCCGTCCAGGCGAAGGCGCCTCCTGCCGCGCCGGCTGCGAAGACGGTCGAGATCGCCGCCGGCGGCGCCTCCGCCAAGATCGTCGAGACGACCGGGGGCGCTTCGGGCGGTGCGGCCGTGCAGATCGGAGCCTTCTCGTCCAAGGCGCTGGCCGACAAGGGCTACGCCGACGTCTCCGGCCTGATGGGCGGCTCCATGGGCGGCAAGCGCCAGCACGTGGAGCCGGTGGCGCATGGCGACAAGACGATGTTCCGCACCACCGTCACCGGCTTCGCCGATCACGCGGCGGCCAAGGCGTTCTGCGCGTCGCTGGCCGCCAAGGGCCACACCTGCTTCGTCAAGGGGTGACCCATGAGCGCCTCCGCATGAGCATCGCCTGCATCCTCGGCTGCGAGGGGCCGGTGCTCGGCGGGGAGGAGCGCGCCTTCTTCCGCGACGTGCGGCCGTGGGGCTTCATCCTGTTCGCGCGCAACGTCGACAGCCCCGACCAGGTGCGCGCGCTCACCGAGTCGCTGCGCGAGGCGATCGACCGGGAGGACGCGCCCATCCTGATCGACCAGGAGGGCGGGCGGGTTCAGCGCCTGCGCCCGCCGCACTGGCCGAGCTACCCCGCCGGCCGCGCCTACGGCGACCTCCCCGCCAACGATCCCCTGACCCGGCGGGAGGCGGCCCGGCTCGGCGCGCGGCTGATGGCGCACGATCTTGCGGCGGTGGGGATCAACGTCGACTGCGTGCCCGTGCTCGACGTGCCGGCGCCCGACGGCCACGACGTGATCGGCGACCGCGCCTACGCCCGCACGCCCGACGAAGTCGCCCTGCTCGGCCGCGCCGCCGCCGAGGGCCTGCTCGCGGGCGGCGTGCTGCCGGTGGTCAAGCACATCCCCGGCCACGGCCGCGCCCGCGCCGACAGCCACAGGGAGCTGCCGGTGGTGGAAGCGTCCGCCGACGCGCTCGACGCGATCGACTTCGCGCCCTTCCGCGTGCTCTCCGACATGCCGATGGCGATGACCGCGCACGTGGTCTACGCCGCGGTCGACCCGCACCATCCCGCCACCACCTCGCGCAAGGTGATGAAGCGGGTCGTGCGCCGCGCGATCGGCTACGACGGCCTGGTCATGACCGACGACCTCGGCATGAAGGCGCTGTCCGGCTCGCTGGGCGAGCTGACCGCCGCCTCGCTGGAGGCGGGCTGCGACGTCGTCCTCCACTGCAGCGGCCGGCTGGACGAGAACCGCCAGGTCGCCGACGCCGCCCCCGAGCTGGAGGGCAAGGCCAAGCGCCGGGCGAAGGCCGCCCTGTCGCGCCTCGTCCGCGCGCCCGAGCCGCTGGACGAGGACGAGGCCCGCGCGCGCTTCGCCGAGCTGATGAGCGGCCGGGCCGCCACCGGCGCTCCCGTGCTCACCCTCGTGCCCGATCCGACGCGGGACGGACGCGACCCGCCTCCGGACGCGGTGGCGTGAGCCTGCACTTCCAGCCGCGCCTGGACTTCGAGGCGGTGGAGACCGCCGCCGCCGACGGCGAGGCGCTGATCGTCGACCTGGACGGCTTCGAGGGCCCGCTGCACGTGCTGCTGGAGCTGGCGCGGCGCCAGAAGGTGGACCTGCTCCAGCTTTCCATCACCCGGCTGGCCGACCAGTTCCTCGCCTTCGTCCACGTCGCCCGCAGCCGCCGCTTCGCGCTGGCGGCCGACTACCTGGTGATGGCATCCTGGCTGGCCTATCTGAAGTCGCGCCTCCTGCTGCCGCAGCCGGAGCAACCCAAGGCCGACGAGCCCCCCGCGCACGAGCTTGCCGAGGCGCTCGCCTTCCGCCTCGCCAAGCTGGACGCCATGCGCCGCGCCGTGGAGGCGCTGCACGCCCGCCCCCAGCTCAAGCGCGACGTCTTCCCCCGCGGCGACCCGCAGGCGGTGACGGTGCGCGCCAGCGACCGGCTGGAGGGCGACCTGCACGGCCTCGTCATGGCCTACATCGGCCAGCGCAAGCGTCAGGCCGCCCGCCG
>CAZZZR010000141.1:0-6939 GCA_964658605.1 uncultured Caulobacter sp.
TCGTCCGGCGCGGCGCGGGCGCCCTCGCGCAGGGCGTAGAGGGGGATGGAGGCGGCGGCCTCGGCGATCATCCGCACGCAGCGGTAGGCCACGGGGTTCTTGGCGAACCCTTCCGACGCCAGGCTGGCGAAGTCGCGCGCCGTCCACTGCGGTCGCCCGGCCGTGGTCAGCGCCGCGAGGCGGCGGGCGACGGAGGTCTTCTGCTCGGGGGGAGCCGCAGGCGCGGGTCGTCGCCCGGCGAGCCAGGAGGGGAGGGGCATGGAACATCCTCTGCAACATGTGTCATCCCGGGCGGCGAAGCCGACCCGGGACCCAGGAGCGGCGGTCGCGGGCGTGGCCCCCCGGGGTCCCGGCTCCCCGCTTCGCTCCGGCCGGGATGACAGGAGGGAGGCCTCACAGCCACCGCACCCGCGGCCCATCTCCGCCGCGCCCAAGCATCAGCGCGGTGAGCGCCCAGACCAGGGCGTCCGCGCGGTCGGGGCTGTGGGAGGGGGAGGCCTCGGCGCCCAGGCCCATCAGCTCCTCCTCAAGCGCGGGGAAGGCGCCGCAGTGGGTCACGCGGCCCTGTTCGTAGAGCGCGGCGACGGGCGCGGCGCGGGCGGCCTTCGAGCGGGCGGCGTGGACCAGCTTCACCGGGGCCGTGACGCCGGCCTGGGCGAGCACGGCGCGCACCATCTCGCCGCCCTGGTTGGCCTCCGCCACGATCTTCGCGGCGCCCCAGCGATCGGCGCAGGCGACGACGCGCGACGCCCAGCCGAGCGGGCTGAGCCCCCGCGCGCTCGCATCCTCCAGCACATAGGCGCGGCCGGCCTCGCGACCCGCCGCCACGATCCCGCAGGCGTCGCCGCAGGAGGTGACGGGCGGGTCGACCGCCACCACCACCGCCTCGAACGCGCCCCGCGCCGCGCCGCGCCAGCGGGCGAGGTCGGCGGCGCGCCACAGGGCGCCCTCGTCCTCCACCACCAGCCCCTCCAGCTCCTGCGCCGCCAGCCGCGTGCCGCCGTAGAGTTCGGTCAGGCCCTCCAGGAAGTCGGGGCTTAGCCAGCGCGCGTTGTCGGATGTCGCCGCCCGCGCGGTCACGGTCGAGGCTTCGGCCATCACCGCCTTCAGCGCCCGGATCGGACGGGGCGTGGTTGTCAGCATCAGCCGCGGCGTTGGTCCCAAACGCAGGCCCATGCGCAGCAGGCTCAGGACCTCCGCCGGGCGTCGCCAGGCGCAGAACTCGTCGGCCCAGGCGGCGTGGAACTGCGGTCCGCGCAGGCTGTCGGGGTCCTCGGCCGAGAAGGCGTGGGCCACCGCGCCGCTGGCGAACTCCAGGATGCGGCGCGAGGGATGGAACACGGGCGGCGGGGTCGCCTCCCACAGCAAGGAGCTCAGGCCGGACGGGCCGTCGATCATCACCTCGCGCACGTCGTGCAGCGAGGGGCCGATCAGCGCCAGCCGCGCCTTGCGCCGCGCCAGCGAGGCGATCCACTCGGCGCCGGCGCGGGTCTTGCCCGCGCCCCGTCCGCCCAGGAACAGCCACGTCCGCCACGGCCGCCCGTCCGCGCAGGCGTCAGGCGGGCGCTGCTCGCGCCGGCTGGTGATCGCCCACCGTGAGAGGGTCGCCTCCACGTCGTCCGGCTCCAGCGTGGCGATGAGCGCTCTTCTGGTCTCCTCGTCCCAGAACGCGCTCAAGCTGCCGATCCAGCTCGGCGCGGAGCTCAAGCACCTCGGCGGGGGAGCGGGAGGCGCGGGGTTCGTCATCCATGTCCATCTCTTCGCTGTCGGGGCGGCCGGCGGCCGGGGCCGGGTCGGCGGCGGTCCTGGCGCAGGCCGTCTCGAGCGCCACGGCGCTGCGGCCGGCGTCGGTGACGGCCTTGAGCTGCTTGGCGAGCTTTTCGACCGCCGCGCCGTCCTCCGGCGGGGGCGCGTCGGCCAGCGCCTGCGTCGCCCGCTCCAGGAGGAGCGCGGCGGCCAGCGCCACCCTCTGCATCACCTCGGCGGCTGCGCCTGCTTTTCCGGCCATGACAGAAGCATACGGGAGCAGCGGGCGCCGGGGACGAACGGCGCTCGGAATGGAGACGGTCGCTTGCGCGGCCGGGGTTTGCGCCGCGTGCAAGTTGGGAGGGCCGGCCCGGCGTCCCCGCAAATGCCGGTGGAAGCGCTACTCCGCCGCGATCCCGTGCGCGGGCGCGGCTTCCGCGGCCTTCGCCGCTTCGATCTCCCGGGCCTTCGCCTCGACGAGCGAGGCGATGTGCTCGACCATCTCGTCGTCGGAGCCGAGCTTATGGTCGGGCTTGCCGGCCATGTAGACCATGCCCGTGCCCTTGCCCGCGCCGCCGCCGGTGAAGCCGACGTCGGTCATCAGCGCCTCGCCGGGGCCGTTGACCACGCAGCCGATGATCGAGAGCGACAGCGGCGTCGAGATGCCCGCCAGCCGCTCCTCAAGCTTGCCCACGGTCTCGATCACGTTGAAGCCCTGACGCGCGCAGCTGGGGCAGGCGATGATGTTCACGCCGCGGTGGCGAAGGCCCAGCGACTTCAGGATGTCGAACCCGACCTTAATCTCCTCCACCGGGTCGGCGGCCAGCGAGACGCGGATGGTGTCCCCGATCCCCGCCCACAGCATGGAGCCGAGGCCGATGGAGCTCTTGATCGTGCCCGAGCGCGTCGGCCCGGCCTCGGTCACACCCAGGTGCAGCGGGCAGTCGATCGCGTCGGCCAGCTGCTGGTAGGCGGCCACGGTCAGGAAGGGATCGGACGCCTTCACGCTGATCTTGAACTCGTGGAAGTCCAGGTCGCGCAGGATGTCCGCGTGGAAGAGCGCGCTCTCCACCATGGCCTCGGGACAGGGCTCGCCGTATTTCTCCAGCAGGTGCGCCTCCAGCGAGCCGGCGTTGACGCCGATGCGCATGGAGCAGCCGTGGTCGCGGGCGGCCTGCACGACCTCCTTCACCCGGTCCTTGCTTCCGATGTTGCCGGGGTTGATGCGCAGGCACGCGGCGCCCGCCTGCGCCGCCTCGATCCCGCGCTTGTAGTGGAAGTGGATGTCGGCAACGAGCGGCACGACCGCCGCCTTGGCGATGGTCTTGAACGCCTCGGTCGACTCCTTGTCGGGGCAGGAGACGCGGACGATATCGGCGCCCGCCTCCTCCAGCTGACGGATCTGGTTGATCGTGGCGTTGGCGTCGCTGGTGACCGTGTTGGTCATCGACTGCACGGTGATGGGCGCATCGCCCCCCACCTCGACCGAGCCGACGCGGATCTTGCGGCTCCTGCGGCGCTCGATCATGCGCCAGGGGCGGACCATGCGGGGATCGTCGTGGGCGGCGGCCATGGCGGGTAGATAGTCCTGTCGGCGGAAAATCGCTATCGCCCGGAAGCCACGCCCGGGCGGGCGCGCAGAGCCTACTGCGCCAGGTCCTCGCCCAGGATCGCCATCTCGAACATGAACGAGCCGTCCTCGTCCTCGTCCTGGTAGATCACGCCGATGAACTCCTCGCCGATGTAGACCTCGCCGGAGTCCTTCTGCTTGGGCCGCGACTTCACGGCGAGCTTGGCGTTGCCGAAGGTGGTCTGCAGGTGCGCCTGAAGGCGCTTGAGGTCGGCGTCGGTCATGGGCGTTCGGGCCTCTTCTGAGGGGGTGCGGCGCGCGAGGACCGCGCGAGGCGAGGTCTAGGGCGCCGGGAGGGCGGCGGAAACCCTCAGATCACATAGTCGTAGGCGGCGTCGGCCAGCATCTGGTCCATGGCGCGGGCGGGTTCGGGGCAGGTCGGGCAGTTGACCAGCCGCGCGGGAACGCCCGCCGCTGTGCAACCGGGGGGTACGGGCTTCAGCACCACCGAGCCGGAGGCCACCTTGGCGTTGTCGCCGATCGTGATGTTCCCCAGCACCTTGGCGCCCGCGCCCAGCAGCACGCCTTTGCCGACCTTGGGATGGCGGTCCACCCCCGCCGCGCCGGTGCCGCCCAGCGTCACGCCGTGCAGCATGGACACGTCGTCGCCCACCGTCGCCGTCTCGCCGACCACGATGCCCGTGCCGTGATCGATGAAGACGCCCGCCCCGAACCGGGCGGCGGGGTGGATGTCGACCTGGAACAGCTCGCTCACTCGGCTCTGCAGGTGGAAGGCCAGGGTCTCGCGTCCCTCGCCCCACAGCCAGTGGGCGACGCGGTGCGACTGCAGCGCCTGGAAGCCCTTGAAATACAGGAAGGGTTGCAGGTAGCCCTTGCAGGCGGGGTCGCGCTCGAACACCGCCCGCAGGTCGCGGTCGGCGGCTTCGATCAGCGAAGGCTCGGCGGCGTAGGCCTCCTCCGCCACGCTGCGCAGCGTCATGGCGTTCAGCTCGCCGTCGCCCAGCTTGCGGGCCAGCTGGAAGCTCAGCGCGCGGCCGAGGTCGGGGTGCGCCAGGATGGCGGCGTTCAGCACGCTGCCCAGGCTGGGTTCGGCGCGGGCGGCGGCTTCCGCCTCCTGGCGCAGGGTGCACCAGACCGGCGGCGGCCCCTGCGGCCGGACGACCTCGAGCGTCTTCGCCATCCCCTCGTCCCCTCAGCGTGCGAGCAGGCGGGCGCAGAGCGCCGCGTCCAACTCGCCTTCCACCGCCATATGGTGAAGCCTCAGCAGCATCGCCACGGCGATCGAGTCTACGATGCGGCCGGTGACCGCCGCGTGAAGGGCCTCGCGGAACGGGACGCGAGCGATCGCCAGCTCCTCGGTGGCTTCGGGCGCCGTGGAGCAGGAGGTCAGGCCGGTGGCCAGGAACCCCACCGCCACCTCGTCGGACACGGCGTTGGAGAGCTGCATCCGCAGGATCTCGCGCCAACCGGTCGCCGCGAGCCCCGCCTCCTCGGCCAGCTCCCGCCTGGCGCCCTCCAGGGGAGTCTCGCTCATCGGGGCGCCGCCCTCGGGGATTTCCCACACGAAGTCGCCGAGCGGAAAACGCCACTGGCCGACGAGCGTGACCGTTCCGTCCTCATGCAGGGGCAGCACGCCCGTCGCCACGTTCTTGAACCGCTGCACGTAGTACTGCGCCGGCGCTCCGGTGGGGGCGGTGGCGTCATACTGTTCGACCGCGAACCAGGGGTTGTCGTGGAGGCGGCGCGGCCCGCCCCGGTGCGACCAGGGGCGGCCGTGCGGCTTCAGCCAGGGCAGGGCGTCGTTGTCGGTCATTGCCGTGAGCCCCTACACCGACTACGTGCGGCAGGCCCATTGCGAACGGTTCTCAAGATATGACGATTCCCGCCTCCACCGTCCCGTCGGCGCCGGATTTCGGCGCGCCCTGTCCGATCGCGCCCTCGGCGCCAACGCTGGAGCTGATGGCCTCCCGCCGCTCCGCCTCCGCCCAGACGCTGGGCGGGGAGGGTCCGGACGCGGCGCAGCTCTCGGCGCTCCTGCGCTTGGCCGCCCGTGCGCCCGACCACGGCAAGATGACGCCCTGGCGCTTCGTCGTCCTGCGCGAGCACAAGGCCGCCTTCGTGGAGGGCCTGCGCCGGCTCGTCCCCCACCAGCCCAATCCCGACAAGGCGCAGGCCTCGCTCGCCAAGATCGCCGCTCCCCCCGTGGCCGTGGCGGTGCTTTCGACCGCCCGCGAAGGCGCCAAGCCCGTGTGGGAGCAGGAGCTTTCCGCGGGCGCTGTGTGCATGAACCTCCTGCTGGCGGCGCACGCCATGGGCTTCGGCGCCAACTGGATCACCGACTGGTACGGCTACGACAGGGACGCGCTGGCGCTGCTGGGCGCCCGGGACGGCGAGCGGCTGGCGGGCTGGATCATGCTGGGCGAGCCGGGCGAAGCGCCGCTGGAACGCGTGCGGCCGGACATGGCGACACTGGTGCGCGAGTGGCGGGGCTAGGTCGAGGGACCGTCCCCTTCCGCGGGCTTCGGCGCGTGCACCAGCGTCACCAGCACGAAGCTGACGATCATCAGCAGCAACCAGGCGGTCAGCTTCTGCGGGCCGACCAACGTCCAGCCATGACGCTGAGAGGGATAGAGCCAAGCATGGCTGAAGGTGCCGAGGTTCTCGCCCGCGTAGATGAACAGCGCGATCAGCATGAAGGCCAGCAGCATCGGCATGCGCCGCAAGGTCCGGTCCGGGCGGAACACCACCCACGTCCCGCGGTAGATCCAGGCGGTCGCGGCCAGCAACAGCCAGCGTGCGTCCGGCAGCCAGTGGTGCGTGAAGAAGTTGACGTAGATCGCCGCCGCCAGCAGCCATGTCTCCCACATCGGCGGATAGGCCACGAAGCGAAGGTCCATGATCCGCCACGAGCGGGCGATGAAGCTGCCGACGCTGGCGTACATGAAGCCCGAGAACAGCGGCACGCCGCCGATCCGCAGCAGGCTCGGCTCGGGGTACGTCCACGAGCCGACATGGGTTTTGAAAAGCTCCATCACCGTGCCGACGACGTGGAAGATCAGAATCGCCAGCGCCTCGCGCTTCGATTCCATCCGCAGGAGGAGCAGCGCCGCCTGGATTGCGACCGCCGCCAGAACAAGGAAGTCGTAGCGGGCGAGGGCCGCATGGCGAGGCCACAGCAGATGCGCGCCGAACAAAAGCGCCAGCATCGCCCCGCCGAACAGGCAGGCCCACGCCTGCTTCAGCCCGAACATCAGGAACTCGAACGCGTAACGCCCCGCCGGCGTCCGGTCGGCCTGCGCCTGCACCTGGACGAGCAGCCGCCGTCCGAAACGCTCAATCGGCAGTTCCGCTCGCCGCCCTCGCGCCAGCGTCTCGGGCGCCGGCAGGCTCATCCCCGTCCGCGATAACTCGGAACGCCCGTGTCCGGCAGCCAGAGGCCCTCCGGCGGGGCGCCCGTCTGCCAGAAGACGTCGATCGGGATGCCGCCCCTCGGGTACCAGTAGCCGGCGATGCGCAGCCAGCGGGGGGAGGCGACCTCCACGATCTTGCGGCCGATCCCCACGGTGCAGTCCTCGTGGAAGGCGCCGTGGTTGCGGAAGCTG
>CAZZZR010000142.1:0-6929 GCA_964658605.1 uncultured Caulobacter sp.
CCACCAACGTCGCGGGCAACAAGAAGAGCTGAGCGCGGCTAGGAGCTTCTCCTCCCCATCGCAGATGGGGAGGAGGCGCGAAGCGACGGAGGGGCTGCGCGGTAGCGCGGAAGACGCAGCCGTCACGCGGGGGAGCGTGTCGCCTTCCGCTCGCTGCGCGAGCGGCCCCCTCCCCCCTCCGGGGGACTCCCCCATCTGCGATGGGGGAGAGAGCTGTTCGGGCGATGCGCCCTTACCCCATCGCCGCTTCGATAAAGTGGGGGCCGCGTTCGGCCATGGCGCGCTCCAGCGCCGTGTCGAAGGCCTCCGCCGTCTCCGCGCGGACGGCGGGGACGCCGAAGCCCTTGGCCAGCGCGCACCAGTCCATCGCGGGCTGCGACAGGTCGAGCAGCCGGCGCGCCTGCGGGCCGGCCTGGCCTGAGCGGGTGCGCGCCAGCTCGATGTTGAGGATGCGGTAGGCGCGGTTGGCGAAGACGATGGTGGTCACGTCCAGGTTCTCGCGCGCGATGGTCCACAGACCCTGCAGCGTGTAGGCGCCCGCGCCGTCGCCGTTCAGCGACAGCACCTTGGCGTCCGGCCGCGCCACCGCCGCGCCGACCGCGACGGGGATGCCCTGGCCGATCGCGCCGCCCGTCAGCATCAGCCAGTCGTGCGGCCGCGCGCCCTTGGTCTGCATGTAGATCGGCAGGCCCGCCGTCACCGCGTCGTCGCTGATGACGGCGTGCTCGGGCATGTGGCGGCAGATCGACTCGCCGATGGCGTAGGCGGTCAGCTCGCCGATGGAGACGGGCGCCTCCGCGCGATCGACGGGCGTGAACCGGGCGGGGGCCGACAGCGCGTCGGCCAGCGCCTCCAGCGCGCCCGGCGCGTCGTCGTTGGGCGAGGCCAGCGTCTCGGCCGAGCAGCCCTCCGGCACCAGGAGGCTCGGCATGGCGGGATAGGCGAAGAAGGCGACCGGCGGCTTGGTCCCGGCCAGCACCATCAGGTCGACGCCCTCTAGGTCGGCCAGCGCCATCTCCCCGAAGTAAAGCAGCCGGTCGGGGGCGAAGCGGCCGGCGCCGCGGGGCTGGCGGGCGACGAAAGTGTCGATGATCACGCGCACGCCGGTCGCGGCGATGCGCCCGGCGGCGGCCAGGCCGCGCTCGGTCACGGCGGGGGAGCCCAGCAGCAGGACGGGCTTGGCGGCCCCGCGAAGGCGCCCGGCGATCTCGTCCACCCGCTCGGCGGCGACGGCGGGCGCGATCGGCTTCGCGCGCGGCGCGACCTTGCCCTTCGCCTCCAGCCAGGCGCAGTCAGCCGGCAGGATCAGGGTGGCGGGGCCGGCGACCGGCCCCTGCGCCCGCGCCACGCTCTCGGCGGCCAGCTCCACCGCCTCGTCCGGCGTCTCGGGCGAGCCGACCCAGACCGACAGCGGCCGCGCGAGGCCCGCGATGTCGCTGGTCAGCGGCGCGTCGAAGTGGCGGTGGTAGGTGGCGTGGTCGCCGACGATGTTGACGATCGGCGTGCCCGCGCGCCGGGCGTTGTGCAGGTTGGCCCCACCGTTCGCGAGCCCCGCGCCCAGGTGCAGCAGGGTCGAGGCGGGAGCGTCCGCCAGCCGCCCGAAGCCGTCGGCCGCCCCTGTCGCCACCCCCTCGAACAGGCACAGCACCGGCTTGACCCGCGGCTCGCGGTCGAAGGCGGCCACCGTCTGCATCTCGCTGGTGCCGGGATTGGAGAAGCAGGCGGTGACGCCGGCGTCGGCCAGGGTCGAGAGCAGGGCTTCGGCGCCGTTCATCGGATGTCCTTGGGTCGGGGCATGGGCCGCCGCGCGAGTGTTGCGCCGCGCGGGGGCCGGCGTGTCAAGCGGGCAGGGTCAGGCCGCCTCGGCGACCTGGACCTCCAGCGGCGCCGGCGCGGAGCGGCCGCGGATCAGGTCGGCCGCCTTTTCCGCGAGCATGATGGTCGGCGCGTTGGTGTTGCCGCCGACCAGCGTCGGCATGGCGGAGGCGTCGACCACGCGCAGCCCCTTTAGGCCCATGACCCGCAGCTCGGCGTCGACCACCGCGCCCGCGTCGCCGTCCGCGCCCATGCGGCAGGTGCCGACGGGGTGGTAGATGGTCTCGCCGTTGGCGCGCACCCAGGCGTCGATCTCGGCGTCCGTCTTCACGCCCTCGCCCGGATGCAGCTCCTCGCCCTTGTAGGGGGCGAGCGCGGCCTGGGCGGCGACCTCGCGCATCATCTTCACGCCCTGGCGCACGGCGCGACGGTCCTCGTCGGTGGCGAGGTAGTTGGCGAAGATCGTCGGGTCGTCGAACGGGTCCGCCGAGCGCAGGCCCACGCGCCCTCGGCTCTCCGGCCGGAGCTGGCAGACGTGCAGGGTGAAGCCGTCGCGGTCGAACTGAACCTTGGCGTGGTCCTTCATCAGCGCCAGCACCGCGTGGACCTGCAGGTCGGGGCGGTCGAGGTCGGGGCGCGACTTCAGGAAGGCGCCCGATTCCAGCCCCTGCGTGCGGCCCCAGCCCGTGCCGCGCAGGGCGTACTCCAGCCCCACCGCCAGCCGCCGCCAGCCCTTGGTGGCGGTGTAGAGCGTCACCGGCTGCGGGCAGGCGTAGTTCAGCGTCACGTCCAGGTGGTCCTGCAGGTTCTCGCCGACGCCCTTCAGCCCGTGCACGACCGGCACGCCCGCCTCTCGCAGCCGCTCGGGATCGCCGATCCCCGAGAGGTTCAGGATGTGCGGCGACTGCACCGCGCCCGCGCACAGCAGCACCTCGGACGCGGCCACGGCGTGGCGCGCCTCCGCGCGTTTGCCCTGCACGTAGTCGACGCCCGTGGCGCGACCGTTCTCGACCACGATGCGGGTGGTGCGCGCCTCGATCTCGATGGTCAGGTTCGGTCGCGCCCGCACCTCGGCCGTCAGGTAGGCGGCCGCCGCGCTCCAGCGCTTCCCGTCGTGGATGGTCAGCTGGTAGGGGCCGAAGCCCTCCTGCTGCGCGCCGTTGAAGTCGGGCGTGGTCTTGTGGCCCGCCTGCCGCCCGGCCTCGATCAGCCCGGCGAAGATCGGGTTGTCGGCCTTGGCGTGGCTGACGTTCAGCGGTCCCGAGCCGCCGTGGAAGTCGTCCTCGCCCGTGTCCAGCGCCTCGGCGCGCTTGAAGTAGGGCAGCACCTCCGCATAGCTCCAGCCGCCAAGGCCCATCTGGCGCCACTGGTCGTAGTCGCGCGCATGGCCGCGAATGTAGATCATGCCGTTGATCGCCGAGCTGCCGCCGAGCCCCCTCCCCCGCGGCCACCACAGGCGGCGCCCGTCCAGGTGCGGCTCGGGTTCGGTCCAGAAGCCCCAGTTCGACGGCCCCTTGGCCTTGATCAGCTCGCCAACGCCCGCCGGCATGCGCACCAGCATGGAGGTGTTCGCGCCGCCGGCCTCCAGCAGCAGCACGCGGCACGAGGCGTCCTCCGTCAGGCGCGCGGCCAGCACGCAGCCCGCCGAGCCCGCGCCCACGATCACATAGTCGTAGCCGCCCGAGGGCTCCGCCCGTCGCTTCGCCGCCATCGACGCCTCTCCCGGTAGATTATCGTTGTTCAGGCGATGCTGCGCCGGGCGCGGGACGGCTGCAAGCGGTGACGGGCTTCAGGCGCTCGGTTGATCGGCCGGTGTTACGGAGTTACGTTTGGGCATGGCCCATGCCTGCACCCACGACCACGCCGCGCCTCCGGAGGACGCGGCCGTCGCCCGCGCGCTCGCCAAGGTGGAGGCGCGGGCGGTGGGGGACGGGTTCCGGTGGACCGAGCCGCGGCGGCGCGTCTACGAGCTCCTGCTGCGCGCCGGCGGCCCGGTGAAGGCCTACGACCTGATGGAGCTCTACCGCGACGCCAAGCCGGCCAAGCCGCCGACCGTGTACCGGGCGCTCGATTTCCTCGAGCAGATGGGGTTCGTGCACCGCATCGCGAGCCTGAACGCCTATCTGGCGTGCGGCGAGGGCGACCCGGAGCACGCGGCCGCCTTCCTGATCTGCGACTGCTGCGGTTCGGTGCAGGAGTTCGAGCCGGGGGCGGTGCGCACCGCCAGCCAGGCGGCTGCGGTCGCCGCCTTCCGTATCCGGTCGGTGGGGTTGGAGGTCCGCGGCTTCTGCGCCGCCTGCGCCTGAGGGCGAGCGGACACGAAAAAGGCCGGCGGCGGTCACCCGCGCCGGCCTCTTCGCGCCTGAAGGCGAGGACTTAGGACTCGGCGGAGGCCTTGCGGCGGCCGCGGGTCGCCTTGGGCGCTTCGCCGGCGGCGGGGGCGGCCGGGGCGGCGTCGCCGCGGCGACGGGCGCCGAGGCCCAGCTGCTTGGCCATCGCCGAGCGGGCCGCCGAGTAGTTCGGCGCCACCGACGGGTAGTCGGAGGGCAGGCCGTAGTGCTGGCGGTAGTCGTCCATGCTCATGCCGTGGCGCGTCAGGTGGCGCTTCAGGGTCTTGTAGGGCTTGTTGTCGACGAACGAGATCAGCGCGTCGGGCGTGATCGACTTGCGGACCTGAGCGGAGGTCGCCTTCGTGCGCTCGGGCTGCGCTTCGGCCTGCGGCTCCGACTCTTCGGTCAGGGCGGCGCGAACGGCGCGGATGATATTCGGGATCTCGGCCGCCTGCACATGGGCGTTGCTGCCGACGTAAGACGCCACGATCTCGGCGGTGAGGGTGAGGACGTCTACCTTATCTTCCAACGCGAATGCTCCTAGGCTGTCGGGAAAGGGCCGCTTCTTTCCAGCGCGACCTGCACTGTCAATGCTTCCGTTCGAGGCCGATTGCAAGACGACCAATCAAGAAAAACGTCCGCCGTGATCTGCACTTTGCTGATGGTCGTCCCTTGCTGCATGGAAGTTCCTCATACGTTCCGACGGGTGCGATCGCTGCGCAGCAACATATCTCCTGTCGACACGGGTATGCGGTTGCGCCGAGAGTGGGCGCCGAAACAACCCTCTAGGAACACGCACGCCTGATGAAGATGTCCCACCGCCCTCGCCCCCTGGTCGCCTTCGCCGCGACTGTCGCGCTCGCCGCCTTAGCCGGACCCGCGGGCGCCCAGATGGGCTCCCCGACGCAGCCTCCGCCGCAGCCCCTGCCCTATCCCGCCACGATCGCCGAGCCGCGCGACGTGGCGGCGCCGGGCGTGGTGAAGCTTGCGGTCGACGCCACCGACCTCGACCACCGCATTTTCCGGGTGCGGGAAAGCGTGCCCGCGCGGCCGGGACCGATGACGCTGCTCTATCCCCAGTGGCTGCCGGGCAACCACTCGCCGACCGGGCCGATCGACGCGCTCGCGGGCCTCGTGATCAGCGCGGGCGGCCAGCGTCTCGAGTGGACGCGCGATCCGGTGCAGATGTACGCCTTCCACGTCGACGTTCCCGCCGGCGCGACGCAGCTGGACCTCGAGTTCCAGTACCTGTCGCCCGTCGAGACCAAGGAAGGCCGGGTCGTGATGACGCCGGCGATGCTGAACCTGCAGTGGAACGCCGTGCTGCTATACCCCGCCGGATACTTCGCCCGGCGCATCCCGTTCTCGCCCAGTGTGAAGCTGCCCGCCGGCTGGAAGTTCGCCACCGCGCTGGACGGCGCCACCACCACGGGAGACGTCACCAGCTTCGCGCAGGTCGACCTCGACACCCTGGTCGACTCCCCGATGTACGCCGGGATCAACTACAAGCGCATTGACCTCGATCCCAGCGGCGCGACCCAGGTCCACCTCAACGTCTTCGCCGACAAGCCGGAACAGCTCGAGGCGAAACCCGAGCAGATCAAGGCGCACGTCGACCTCGTCAAGCAGGCCTACAGGCTGCACGGAGCGCACCACTACGACCACTACGACTTCCTGCTCGCCCTGTCGGACAAGCTGTCGGGCATCGGGCTCGAGCACCACCGCTCCAGCGAGAACGGCTACGATCCCGGCTACTTCACCGAGTGGGACAAGACGGGGGCCGGGCGCGACCTCCTCAGCCACGAATACACCCACAGCTGGGACGGCAAGTTCCGCCGCCCCGCGGACCTGTGGACGCCCAACTTCAACGTCCCGATGCGTGACAGCCTGCTGTGGGTCTACGAAGGCCAGACGCAGTTCTGGGGCGAGGTGCTGGCCGCCCGCTCAGGCCTGTGGACCAAGGCGCAGGCGCTGGACGCCCTCGCCGAAGACGCCGCCTCCCTCGACGTCCAGCCCGGCCGCGCCTGGCGCGCGATGCAGGACACCACCAACGGCCCGATCCTGTCGCAGCGCCGGCCCCTCGCCTGGCGCGACTGGCAGCGCAGCGAGGACTACTACGTCGAGGGCCTCCTGATCTGGTTCGACGCCGACACGCTGATCCGCGAGAAGTCGGGAGGCAAGCGTTCGCTGGACGACTTCGCCCACGCCTTCTACGGCGTCGACAACGGCAGCTACACGCCGCTGACCTACACCTTCGACGACGTGGTCGCGACGCTGAACAAGGTCGAGCCCTACGACTGGGCGGGCTTCCTGCGCACCCGGCTGGACGGCCACGGCCCGGGCGCCCCGCTCGATTGGGTCAAGCGCTCGGGGTACAGGCTGGTCTACGACGACAAGCCCGGCGACTTCCAGAAGGAGTCCGAAGGCAAGCGCGGGACCTCGCTCTACTATTCGCTGGGGCTCACGCTCGGGAAGGACGGCGCGATCTCCGGCGTGCGCTGGGACGGGCCGGCCTTCAAGGCGGGCGTGACCGCGGGCTGGCAGGTGATGGCGGTCAACAACACCGCCTATTCGGCCGACGCGATCAAGGACGCGGTGAAGGCCGCCAAGGGGACGACCGCGCCGATCGAGCTGATCCTGAAGTACGGCGACGCGTTCAAGACCGTGCGCGTCGAC
Organism: uncultured Caulobacter sp.; assembly: GCA_964658605.1. Lineage (GTDB taxonomy): Bacteria > Pseudomonadota > Alphaproteobacteria > Caulobacterales > Caulobacteraceae > JASLDZ01. The sequence continues at coordinate 6,822 of CAZZZR010000142.1, forward strand.
TACCACGACGGCCTGCGCTACCCGCACCTCGTCAAGGAGGCCGCCGGACCTTCGTCGCTCGACGCCATCCTGGCGCCTCGCAAGTAGGGCCTCGGGCGGCGACGCAGC
>CAZZZR010000143.1:0-6918 GCA_964658605.1 uncultured Caulobacter sp.
CCACTTCGAAGTCGGCGATCACCCCGTCGCGCATGGGGCGGATCGCCTCCATGTGGCCCGGCGTGCGGCCGAGCATCTGCTTGGCCTCGATCCCCACCGCGTGGACGATCTTGCGGCCGCCGACGTTCCTCAGCGCCACGACGCTCGGCTCGTTCAGCACGATGCCCTTGCCCTTCATGTAGATCAGACAGTTGGCCGTGCCGAGGTCGATGGCGATGTCGTTGGAGATGACGCCGAAGAGCGAGGAGAACATGCAGGGCCTTTGAGGCGGGTCGTGAGCGCGGGCCGAGGGGCCGGGGGGTATTGTCCGCACAATATGACCGCGAGTCTCGCCGCAAGCGCACCCCCTGCGCGACGGCGGATCGTCTCACGTCCGGCTTGGCGGATCGGCTCCGTTTGCACCGTGGGCGCAACAATGACAAGCGCCGCATGGCCGCACGTTTATCACGCTCACGTCAGCCGCGGATGGAGCCTTTATGCGGCTCGGGTCCATATCCCGCCTCGCCCGCACGTCCGCGGGTCGCTTGATGAGGCCGCGCCATGTGCGCCGTCGATCCCGCCGCGGTCGCCCATGCCGGCGACCGGCCCTGTCCCACGCTGGACCGCATGCTGCGGCTGGCCCGCCTCTCCCCGCAGCAAGCGGTCGCGGTCGCCGGACCGGCGGCGCTTCCGGTGCTGATCGGGCTGTGCCGCAAGGGCTTTGAGCGCGTGGCCTGCGCCGCCAAGGCGTCCTGCGCGGGAGAGAGCGGCGCGAGCGACGCGCTGATCCTGACCGGCCCGTGCGCGGGCGACACCCTGGCGGACCTGCTCGGCCGCACCGCCCGCCTGCTGGGCCCCAAGGGTGTGGTGGTAGCGCACGAGACCACGCTCGACGCCGACCCGGAGCTGGAGCAAGCCCTGGCCGGGCTGGGGTTCGAGGTGGAGTGGACGGTGCACGACCTGTCCGGCCCCTGCCTCGTCGCCTACGGCGTCCACCGCCGGGTCGCGCGCGCCGCGCCCCTGGCGACGGAGCAGGCGTGGAGCGCGCTCAGCCGGGCTTTCGCGCCGTGATGCGGGCTCCGGGGACCAGCCAGTAGAGCTGGGGCCCGGTCAGCACCACGTCGGTCATGCCCAGCGCCTTGAGCGTGGCCGGGTAGCTCCACGGCTTGAAGATGTCGAACATCGAGAGCCGTCCGCCGGGCTTCAGCACCCGCACCATCTCCTCCAGCGCCTTGGCGCGGCCGGCGGCGTCGGGGATGTTGTGCAGGGCGGTGGAGGAGACCACCACGTCGAAGCTGCCCGTGCGCCAGGGGAGCGACCGGGCGTCCCCCGTCTCGACGGTGACGCGGGCGGCCACCCCCTCCAGCGCCGCGTTGTGCAGCGCCGCCTCCGGCGTGTTCCCGGCCAGGTCGATGTCGCTCCACAGGTCCACGCCGAAGGCGCGGCCGGTCGTCAGCCGCCGCGCCGCGCCGACCAGCAGCAGGCCGCGTCCGCAGCCCACGTCCAGCACGCTCTCGTGGCCGCCGAGCCGCGCGGCGTCGAGCACGGCCTCGCGGATGGCGGACTTGCCGTAGAGGCTGGACCACAGCATCACCGGAACCGGCAGAAGGAGGCCCAGGGACAGGAATCCCAGCGCCTGGCCGATCACGCCGCAGGCGATCGGGATGCTCGGCAGCGTCTCCAGCGGCACGCCCGAGAGCCAGGCGAAGGCCAGGCCTGCGAGTCCGGACACGCATCCCCAGATGAGCAGGCCGCGCAGCGACTTGGGCGCGTCGATCCCGTAGTCCGGCCTGTCGCTCACGCCGCGCCGCCTCCCTGCCCCGCCGCGAGCCGGGCGGCCTCGCGCCGCTTCAGCCAGACTCGAGCGGCCAGGGCCGATCCTAGCCACACCGCCGCGGCGAGCGCGAGCCAGGCCCAGTGTCCCACCCCGCCTCCGGGTCCCTGACCGTTCAGCCCCTTCACCACCGCCTGACCGGCGAAGGCGGTGAGCGCGATCTTGGGCACGCTTCCGATCGCGGTGCCGGCCACGAAGCCCCACACGCTCATCGGCGTCGCGCCCGCCGCCATGTTGACGACCACGAAGGGGGCGCTCGGCACCAGCCGCACGACGAGGCTCGCCCAGAAGCCGTTGCGGCCGATCATGGCGATGAAGTCGCTGATCCCGCGCCCGGCGTACCGCTTCAGCAGACCGGCGCCCCACAGCCGTCCGACCCAGAAGCCGACTGCCGACGACACGAGGTTGCCGATCCAGCTGTAGAGGAAGCCCGTCCACGGCCCGAACGCCACGACCGCCGCCGCCACCAGCACGAACTGCGGCACGCCCAGGAAGGCCAGGACCGTGAATCCGCCGATCGCCGCGGCGAGCGCCCAGGGTCCGCTCAGCCCCGCGCCCAGCCACCGCTCGACCGCCTCGCCCCCGCCTTTCAGTCCCAGCGCGCCCGCGCCGAAGAGGAAGACCACGCCCACGCCGCCGAACAGCAGGAACGACATCGCGGCCGTGCGCCACGCCTTGGCGTCGAGGTTGGTCAGGAAGCGGACGAGGGCGCGCATGGTCGCTCCGCTCTTACCCCGGCTGCGGCGCCATGACGAAGGCGTAAGGTGCAACGCGGCGGCGACCGTCCTATCTGACGCGGGCCGATGGGGACGGCGTGGGCCGTCCCGGCGAACAGTGGACCCAAGGGCTCGCCATGACCCCCGACGAACGCGACCTCCTCACCCGCTTCCTCGACGACCTCTCACGCTCCCGCCCGCAGGCGAAGGACGCGGAGGCGGCCCAGCAGATCGACGGCGCGCTGCGCGCCAATCCCGACGCGGCCTATGTGCTGGTCCAGCACGCGATCCTGGCCGACCACGCGCTGCAGGACGCGCAGGCGCGTATCGCCGAGCTGGAGGACCAGATGCGCGGCGGACCGCCTCCGGAGCCGCCGCAGCCGGGCTTCCTGGGCGCCCTCTTCGGCAAGGGCGCGCCGCCCAACCCGCCCGGTGTGGGACAGGCGGGACCGTGGGGGGCGCGCGGCGGTTCGGCCGTGCCGCCGACCTCCGACTATCCGCCGCCGCCGCCCCAGGCGGGGGGTCCCTTCTCGGGCGGCCCGTTCTCGGGAGGCGGCGGCCTCGGCAACTTCCTGCGCGGAGCCGGGACGACGGCGGCGGGCGTGGCGGGCGGCGCCTTCCTGTTCGAAGGGCTATCCGGACTCTTCGGCCACCGTCCGGGCTTCGGCGGAGGCGGCTACGGCTTCGAAGGCGGGCCGCCGGTAGAGAACACCGTCATCAACGAATACGGCGGTTCCGACCGCGACTACGGCGGAGGCTCCGACTACGACAGCGACAACGGCGACCTCTCGGGCGACGACTACAGCTGAGCCGCCCGGCGCCGGGAGGCCGGCTCGCTCCTTGTCCCCGCCTCGCTCCCGCGGTGGCGGGGATCGGCGCAGGCGGGGCGCAGGATCGGCGCGGCGAGAAGCCATAGCGCCAGCGCGCCGAGCGAGAAGCCGCCGAGGACGAGGAAGGCGGCGCGGAAGCCCAGCGCCTGCGCCAGCGCGCCGCCGATCGCCGGGCTCAGAGCCGCGCCCACCCCCTGCACGGTCATCACGGCCCCCTGCCCGGCGTTCACCCGCCCCGTGCCGCCCAGGATGCGGGCGACGAGGCCCGGGACGGCCACGCTCTGCAGGCCGGCTCCGATCCCGTCGAGGGCCTGCACCGGCCACACGCCCCATCCCTCGATGGCCGAGGCCGCCACCAGGCCGCGAATCGGGAGGGCGACGAAGGCCAGGAGCATGACGAGCCAGTAGCCGCGCGCCTGCGCCATCCGCATGGCGACGAGGGAGGCGACCACCATCACCGCCTGCGCCACCACGATGGTCATGGCGACGAAGCCTGCCGGATCGCCCTTGCCCGCCTTCACCACGGCCAGGCCGTATAGCGGCAGCATGGCCCCGTTGCCCAGGTGGAAGAGCGCCAGGCACGCGGCCAGGATCAGCAGCGGCTTGCATTGCAGAAGCACGCGCCAACCCTTGGCTTCGCCGGCTGCGCCGTCGCCGTCGTCGCCCTCCAGTCCGCGCGCCGCCTCGTCGTCGATGCTGCCGCGCGGGATCGTCAGCACGGAGGCGATCGACAGGACCGCGAAGGCGGCCGCAAGCCAGAACACGGCGGCGAAGCCGAACTTCCAGCCCAGGAGCCCCGACAGGCCGGCGCCGACCATGTTGCCGGCGTGGTTGAAGGCCTGGTTCTTGCCGTTTTGGCGGTTGAACCCGCGCTGGCGCACGATGCCGAGCGTCAGCCCCGTCACCGCCGGCCCGATCGCCGCACCCGCGATCGCCGTGGCGACCTGCGACGCCGCGATGACCCGGAAGTCCTGCGAGGCGAAGATCAGGGCGGAGGCCGCGACGGTGAAGAGGCCCGACACGATGACATAGAGGCGCTTGCGCCGGGTCTGGTCGACCAGGGCGCCCGCGGGGGCGGTGACCGCCATCCCCGCCACCCCGCCCAGCGTCATCACCAGACCGATCGGGCCCGCCGTCCACCCGCGCTGCTGCAGGAAGACGCCGAGGAACGGGCCCACGCCCGCCTGCATGTCGGCCATGAAGAAGTTGAGCGCGATCAGCCCCCGCCGGGCTCTCGCGGTCATCGCCGCGTCCGGCGCTTCCGCGCTAGCCGCCTGCCGGGAGGGCCTCGCGCGGGCCATGGGCTGACCTGGGTTGCCTGAGCGCTCGGACCTGAGCGCCGAACCCCAACGACCGGGCTCCACGCCGGGTTGCCGGCGCCGGGAGACGGGCGGCGCGGCCCCTAGAGCTTCAGCGCCGCCTCGCCCGCGCGCACCAGCGCGTCGACGATGCCCGGCTCGGTGGAGGCGTGGCCCGCGTCCCACACGAGGTCGAAGTTGGCCTCGGGCCAGGCCTTGTGCAGCCGCCAGGCGCTCTCGGTGGGAGTGACGACGTCGAAGCGGCCCTGCACGATCCAGCCGGGCGTGCCCTTCAGCCGGTGCGCCTGCTCCAACAGCCAGCCTTCGCGCTCGAAGAAGCCGCCGTTCAGGAAGTAGTGGCTCTCGATCCGGGCGAAGGCGACGGCGAAGTCTTCCTCGTTGAACTTCGCGGGGCGGGCGTCAGGGCCGCGGATGGAGATGGTGTCGCCCTCCCATCGGCTCCAGGCGTTGGCCGCCTGCACCTGCACGGCGCGGTCGTCCGACATCAGCCGCCGGTGGTAGGCGCCCAGCATGTCGCCCCGCTCGTCCTCGGGGATGGGGAGCAGGAAGCGCTCGAAGGCGTCCGGGAAGATCATCGAGGCGCCGCTCTGGTAGAACCAGTCCAGCTCGCGCCGCGTGATCAGGAACACCCCGCGCAGGATCAGCGCCTCGACCCGTTCCGGGTGGGTCACGGCGTAGGCTAGCGCCAGGGTCGAGCCCCACGAGCCGCCGAACACCGTCCACTTCTCGACGCCCGTCTTCCTGCGTAGCCGCTCGATGTCCTCGACCAGCTTCCAGGTGTCGTTGTCCTCAAGCACCGCGTTGGGGCGGGAGCGGCCGCAGCCGCGCTGGTCGAACAGCATCATCCGCCACTTCGACGGGTCGAAGAAGCGCCGCATGGTCGGGTTGATCGCGCCGCCGGGGCCCCCGTGCAGGATCACGCACGGCTTGCCGGAGGGCGCGCCGCACTCCTCGTAGTAGACCTCGTGTTCGCCGCCGGTGGGCATCCAGCCGAAGCTGAACGGCTCCGTCTCCGGGAACAGGCCGCGGCGGGCGGCGGTGGAGGAGTCAGCCATGTCGGCCAAGCGCTTTACGGCTTGGGAAAGCGGCGGTCCAGCCAGTCGATCAGGACCGCGCTGACCTCCTCGGGCTTCTCCTGCTGCGTCCAGTGGCCCGAGCCCATGACGATATGCCGCTCCAGGTCGGGCGCGAAGGCGGGCATGTGGTCGGAGAGCGAGGGCGGCAGCACCACGTCCTTCTCCGCCATGATCATCAGGCAGGGCTGGGCCACGTGCATCGCCAGGCCCTCCTCGCGCTCCCAGTTGCGCGTGAAGTTCCTGTACCAGTTGATCGGCGCCTCGAACCCCTTGGCCTCGAACGCCGCGACGAAGACGGCCAGTTCCTCCGCGGAGAGGAACTGGCCGCGGTCGTCGGCCTTGTCGTAGCGCGCGAGGATCTTCTGCAGCGCCAGCGTCTGGGCGTCGCCCGGCTCGCCGCTGAACGCCTCCTCGCCCGGGCCGTCCGGTCGGGGCATGCGCATGAAGAAGCGCATGGTTTTCTCCACGTCGGCCTCGAACAGCGCTTCGCTGGTCCCGGGCTCCTGGAAACGCACGATGTACATGTCGTCGCCGAAGCGGGCGCGGAACGCTTCGATCGGGTCGACCGGCATCCGCGGCAGGAAGGGCGTGTTGACGCCGACCACGCCCGCCGTCCGGTCCCCATGCAGGAGCGGCATGCGCCAGACCACCAGCCCGCCCCAGTCGTGGCCGACGAACACCGCCTTCTTCGCCCCTACATGATCGAGCAGTCCGGCGAGGTCGCCGGTCAGGTGCGCCATGTCGTAGGCCTCGACCCCCTGCGGCGCGTCGGTGCCGCCGTAGCCGCGCTGGTCCGGCGCGATCGCCCAGCGGCCCGCGGCCTCCAGAGCTAAGAGCTGATGGCGCCAGGAGAAGGCGAGTTCGGGAAAGCCGTGGCACAGCACCACGGGCGGCCCCGAGCCGCGAGGGCCGACCTCGTAGTAGGTCATGTCGATCCCGTTCACGTGCGCCCGCCGGGGCGGGGGCATGTCGGTGGTCGGCTCGGCCATGGCGCTCGTCCCTGAAGGTTTCCGCGACACTAGCCGCAGGCGGCGACGGCGGGAACGCGCAAGCGGCGCCGCACGCTAGAGCCGCGACGGACGGGTGAGGGAGAGCGGCCATGCGCTGGGAAGACGAGCGCGAGTCCTCCAACGTGGAGGACGTGCGGGGCGACTCCGGCGGAGA
>CAZZZR010000144.1:0-2097 GCA_964658605.1 uncultured Caulobacter sp.
GGCAGCTGAGCCTCGAACCGCACCGCCCTGCAGTGGCAGCCCCCGCCCCGCCAACGCATGTCGGCGGAGGCGCTCACGTGTACGTCACCGCCTTCACCGCCTTCACGATCTTGTCGACCGAAGGCAGAGCCAGCGCCTCCAGGTTGGCGGCGTAGGGCATCGGGACGTCCTCGCCCGACACACGCGTGGGCGGAGCGTCCAGGTAGTCGAAGGCGTGCTCGGTCACGCGCTGGCACACCTCGGCGGCGAGGCCGAAGGGCGCCCAGCCCTCCTCCACCGCGACGATACGGTTGGTCTTCTTCACGCTCTCGACGACGGTCTCGTGGTCGAGCGGGCGAATGGTGCGCAGGTCGATGACCTCCGCCTCGATCCCCTCCTTGGCCAATTCCTCGGCCGCCTGCAGCGCCAGCCCGACCATGCGGGAGACGGCGGTGATGGTGACGTGCGAGCCTTCGCGGCGCACCTTGGCCTTGCCGATGGGGATGACGATGTCGTCGCCCTCCGGCACGTCGAACTCCAGCCCGTAGAGCATCTCGTTCTCGAGGAAGACCACGGGGTTGGGGTCGCGGATCGCGGCCTTGAGCAGACCCTTGGCGTCGGCCGCGTCGTAGGGCGCGATCACCTTCAACCCGGGCACCGAGCCGTACCAGGCGGTGTAGTCCTGGCTGTGCTGCGCCCCCACCCGCGCCGCCGCGCCGTTCGGGCCGCGGAACACGATGGAGCACTTGATCTGGCCGCCGCTCATGTAGAGCGTCTTGGCCGCGCCGTTGATGATGGCGTCGATCGCCTGCATGGCGAAGTTGAAGGTCATGAACTCGACGATCGGCTTCAGCCCCGCCATCGCCGCGCCTACCCCCAGGCCGGCGAAGCCGTATTCTGTGATCGGCGTATCGACCACGCGCTTGTCGCCGAACTCCTGAAGGAGGTCGCGGGAGACCTTGTAGGCGCCCTGGTACTGCGCGACCTCCTCGCCGATCAGGAAGACGCGGTCGTCGCGCCGCATCTCCTCGGCCATGGCGTCGCGCAGGGCGTCGCGCACGGTGGTCTTGTTGAGCTTGGCCCCCTCCGGAATCTCCGGGTCCGCCATCGGGGGCTTGGGCTGGACGGGTGCGGGCCCCTCTCCCTCAGGCTTGGGCTCAGCCGCTTCCGGCGGGGCCTTCTCGGGCTCGCCGCCCTTCGCTTCGTCGGCGCTCTCCTTGGCCACCGCCTGCGGCGCGGCCGCCGCTTGCCCGCCGGATTGGGACGCGCCGGACTCCGCGCCGTCGCCCTTCAGCCGTGCGATCGGCGTGTTGACCTTCACGCCCTCGGTGCCGGCCTCGACCAGCAGCGCCTCGACCACGCCCTCGTCGACGGCCTCCACCTCCATGGTGGCCTTGTCGGTCTCGATCTCGGCGATCACGTCGCCGGACGACACGGTGTCGCCCGCCTTGATGTTCCACTTGGCGAGCGTCCCCTCCTCCATCGTGGGGGAGAGCGCCGGCATCAGGATGTCGGTCATCGGGCGATCAGTCTCGAGAGCTTGACGTTCACAGGTCCTCGGGCGTGAGCCCGGTCGGTCGGGCGAGGCGGGCGAGCATGCGCGGGCCGATCTCCTCCCCGTCGTGAAAGGCGAAGACCACGTCCTCCCATCCCTCGCGGGCGAGCACCCGATGCGATCCGCTCGTGCGCTTCACCCGCCATCCGAGCCGCTCCAGCGCCGTCAGCACCCGCCGCGCCCGCGTCGAAGGCCAGGCGCTCACGCGGCGAACAGGACATCCAGCGCGGGGGAGCGCTCACCATGCTCAAGCCGGTCCGCCAGCACGCGAAGGGCGAGCGCCTCGACCCGAGCGACGGCGTCGGCGCGGTCGTCGCCGTAGGCCAATGCGCCCGGCAAGTCGACGACCTCGGCGAGCCAGCGGCCGTCCTCCTCGCGTTCGACCTCGATGCGCATGTCATCATCCTAAGACGCCGCCCGGGTGTTCGCCAGACGCACCCTCAGGCCTCCAGATAAACGTCGGTATAGAGTTCCTTCGCCTCCGGCTCGGGCGCCGTCCGTGCGAACTCCGCCGCGTCGGCGACGATCTTCTTCACCTCGGCGTCGATCGCCTTGAAGCTGGC
>CAZZZR010000144.1:2197-6891 GCA_964658605.1 uncultured Caulobacter sp.
TAGACCACGGGCAGCTTCCACAGCTGCGCCATGTTGAAGCTCTCGTACACCTGCCCCTGGTTGGCGGCCCCGTCGCCGAAATAGGCGAAGCTGACGCCACCGTCCCCTGAGTACCAGTGCTTGAAGCCCAGCCCCGTGCCCATCGACACCTGCGCGCCGACGATGCCGTGGCCGCCGAAGAAGCCCTTGGCCACGTCGAACATGTGCATCGACCCGCCCTTGCCGTGGGAGGAGCCCGTGGCGCGGCCGGTGAGCTCGCTCATCACCTCCTTGGGGTCCATGCCGGCGGCCAGCATGTGGCCGTGGTCGCGGTAGCCGGTGATGACGCTGTCGCCGTCCTTCTGGATCGACTGCACGCCGACGGCGATCGCCTCCTGCCCGATGTAGAGGTGGCAGAAGCCGCCGATCAGCCCCATGCCGTAGAGCTGCCCCGCCCGCTCCTCGAAGCGGCGGATCAGCAGCATGTCGCGGTACCAGCCGAGTTGCGTCTCCTTGGACGGCGCGTTGGCCGCGAGCGGCTTGGCGGCGGGATCAGCCTTGGCGGCGGCTGAAGCCTTGCCCGACGCTTGTCTGGGAGCCTTCTGCGCCGCCGCACCGGGTGCGGGAGCGGCCTTCGCGTTCGCACGCGCCATGGCGCAGCGTCCTCCATGCCGGATCGCGCCCGTGAAACTGTGGCGCGCGTCGAAAGTCGGCTGTGACCTAAAGGAAACGCTTTGGCGAGGCTAGGGCGTCCGCCGTGCAAAAACCTGCGGGGCGCCGTCGCCGCTCAGGTGAACGCCGTTCAGGGAGACCGGCGGCTCAGGGCTTGAGACGGATGACGTAGTCGCGCGGATCGGTGAAGCCCAGCGTGCGCTTGGAGCGCTCCTCCACCAAGTCGGCCGAGAGGCTGGAGTCGCTCATCAGCCGGATGCGTTGCTCCAGGTCGGCGCGCTCGGACTGCAGGCGCTGCAGCTCGACCGTGCGGGCGGTGAGGGTCGATTCGCGCGCGCGGTCGGTCAGGAGCCCCCGCTCGCCCGTGAGCGCGCTGATGGCGAAGTAGAAGATCAGGAGCGCGAAGGCCGTGGTCGGCGCATAGGGTCGGAACCGCTGGAACACCGCCGCACCCATCGCTCCCCCGCCCGCCGCAACTGCCGCCGAATCCTACGACGATGTGACCGGGTTGTGCTTAACGCGACGTTGAAGCGGCCGCGAAGCCGTGGGAGCGTAGCCGTATCAACGGAGAGGGATTCCCATGCGCCAGCTCGTCCTCATCGCGTTCGTCGCCTCCTTGGCCGCGTCCGGCGCGCAGGCGGCCGACAAGTGCCGCGACGCCAAGGGCAAGTTCATCAAGTGCGCCGCCGCCGCCCCCGCCAAGCCCGTTAAGTGCAAGGACGCCAAGGGCAAGTTCGCCAAGTGCTCGGCGCCGGGCGCCAAGCCGGTGTGAAGCCGGCTTGCAAGTGCGGCCACGAAGTTATACCTGGATAAAACAGGGGGCCGCCATGCACGTCACAAACCTGCGGAAGGTCGGAGGGTCGGTGATGCTCGCCGTCCCGCCCGCCCTCCTCGACGTGCTGAAGCTCAGCGTCGGCGCGCAGGTGGGACTGCAGGTGGAGAATGACCGCCTCGTCGTCGCTCCCCGCGTGGGGCCCAGCTACACGATGGAGGAACTTCTGGCGGCGTCCGACTACTCGGAACCGCAGCCGTCCGAGGAACGCGAATGGGTGGACGCGCCCGCCGTCGGACGCGAGCTGATTTGAAGCGCGGCGATATCTACCTCGTCGATCTCGAGCCGACGATGGGCCGGGAGCAGCGCGGCCAACGACCCGTCCTTGTGATCTCTCCGGACGGCTTCAACGCGGCCACGGGGCTGCCGGTCATCCTGCCGATCACCAATGGCGGAGCATTCGCCCAACGCATCCGTTTCGCGGTCGAGATCACGGGCATCAAGACGACCGGCGTCGTACGCTGCGACCAGCCCCGCGTGCTCGACATCCGAGCCCGGGGTGGCCGCAAGGTCGACGAACTGCCCGCCGAAATCTTGGAAGAAGCGCTGGCGCGCACCAAGGCGATCTTCAAGTAGGGCTAGCCCCGCACGACTCCCAGCCCTGCGTAGACCGCCTGGTCGCCCAGCATCTCCTCGATGCGGAGCAGCTGGTTGTATTTCGCCAGCCTGTCCGATCGGGCGAGCGAGCCCGTCTTGATCTGCCCGCAGTTGGTGGCGACGGCCAAGTCGGCGATGGTGGAGTCCTCCGTCTCGCCGGAGCGGTGGCTCATCACGCTGGTGTAGCCGACGCGGGTGGCCATATCGACGGCGTCCAGCGTCTCCGACAGCGTCCCGATCTGGTTGACCTTGATCAGGATGGCGTTGGCCACGCCCTTGCCGATGCCCTCGGCCAGGCGCTCGGGGTTGGTGACGAAGAGGTCGTCGCCGACGAGCTGGATGCGGTCGCCGAGCATCTCGGTCAGGTGGGCCCAGCCCTCCCAGTCGTCTTCGGCCATGCCGTCCTCGATGGAGAAGATCGGGAAGGCGTCGCAGAGGGCGGCCCAGTAGTCGGTCATGCCGGCCGAATCGAGCGTCTTGCCCTCACCGGCCAGCACGTACTGGCCGTCCTTGAAGAACTCGGTCGCCGCGGGGTCCATGGCGAGCCAGAAATCCTCCCCCGCCTTGTAGCCGGCCGCCTCCCCCGCGCGGACCACGAACTCCAGCGCCTCGTGCGCGCTCTTGAGGTCCGGCGCGAAGCCGCCCTCGTCGCCGACGTTGGTGTTGTGGCCCGCCTGCTTCAACGCCGACTTCAGGCTGTGGAAGATTTCCGCCCCCATCCGCAGCCCCTCGGAGAAGCTGTCGGCGCCCGCGGGCACGACCATGAACTCCTGGATGTCGATCGGATTGTCGGCGTGCGCGCCGCCGTTGATGATGTTCATCAGAGGCACCGGCAGCACGTGCGCCGAGACGCCGCCGACGTACTTGTAGAGCGGCTGACCCGCCGAGATCGCCGCCGCCTTCGCCGCCGCGAGACTCACCCCCAGGATGGCGTTGGCGCCCAGCCTGCCCTTGTTGTCCGTCCCGTCGAGCGTGATCAGTGCGGTGTCGAGCCGGCGCTGGTCTGAGGCGTCGAAGCCGGACAGCGCGTCGAAGATCTCGCCGTTCACCGCGTCCACCGCCTGCAGCACGCCCTTGCCGCCGTAGCGGTCCTTGTCGCCGTCGCGCTTCTCGACCGCCTCGTGCGCGCCGGTGGAGGCGCCGGAGGGCACCGCCGCGCGGCCGAAGGCGCCGTCCTCCAGCGTCACGTCCACCTCCACGGTCGGGTTGCCCCGGCTGTCGAGGATCTCGCGGGCGGTGATGTCGACGATCTCGGTCACGGGGTCTCTCGCGCAACGGAAAGGGCGCGCGAGCCTTAGCCCACGCGCCCTCCGGAAGTCACGAGCCGCGCCGCGCGAACGCGGCGCTGGCTGATCAGCACTTCACGCGGCTCTTGGCGATCTGGTGGCCCGCCACCGCGCCGACGCCGGCGCCCACGAGGCCGCCCAGCACGTCGCCGCCGATCAGCGCGCCCGAGGCCCCGCCCACCAGCGCGCCGGCCACGGTGCCCTTGTTGCCCGAGCTGCGCCGCTCGGCCCGGCAGTCGCGGCGGTAGTAGTGACGGCGGGCGTAGCCGGTGCGGCGGTCCACGCGGTGATCATAGTCCTGCGCGTGCGCGGCGCTTGGGACGGCGACGGCGGCGACCGGGACGGCCATCGTCGACAGCACGGTCGCAAGGGCGCCCACCGAGGCGGCGAATGTCTTCATGGCGATCTCCTGTTCAGCCAAGCTTCGCCGTGACAACGACGAACAGGCTGAAAGGTTCGCACCTTCCGCCTGAACCCGGCCTGAACCGCGAGGAGAGCCGCGGGACAGCGCGCGCAGGCGGCCCTGAACGCCTTCAGTCCTCGGCGGACTGGATGACCTGGCGGCCCTTGTACATGCCGGTCTTCAGGTCGATGTGGTGCGGACGGCGCAGCTCGCCCGTCTCCTTGTCCTCGATGTAGGTGTTGGCTTCGAGGGCGTGGTGGCTGCGGCGCATGTTGCGGCGCGAGGGCGAAGTCTTGCGCTTGGGAACGGCCATCGGGCGAACTCGTAAGGTCTAGGGCGCTCGACGGCGCGTGATCCGGCGCGGCGGGGAGCCCTCGCCGCGTGAGCCGGCGTGTATGGCGAAGAACGCTTCCGGTTTCAACCCTTGGGCCGGTTCAGCTCCTGGCCGCGGGCGCCGCCGCGCCGCTCGCGCTCCCCGCCAGGGGCGCCGTCCCGCCCTCCGCCGGCGCGGACGGCCGCCGGGAAGTCAGCGCGAACGCCGCGATCACTGCGGCGACCACGAGCACCATGGCGATCCACCAGATCGAATGCCCCCGCCTAGGCGTGCGCCCGCCCTGGGTGACGCCGGTGGGATCGTCGGGCGGAGGCGTGGACATGAGGGCGGAACCGGGACGGCGAGGGCAGGTTCCTGCGCATCGGCCCGCGCCGCGCCACGCCGGCCCGCCTCCGACGACGCGCCCCGCCCCGCCGCCCCGCTCCCCTCCCCTCTCTCTCCTTCTCTTGAGCCCCAGCCCAGTGTTCGACGCGCCGCAGGCAAGTCGACTTTCTTAGGGACGCCCTGCGTCCCGACGCATACCGGTCGGCCGCCGCGCGGAGGGCGGGTCAAGGGCGAAGCGGAGCGGAGAGCCGAAGGCGTCCCTTGACG
>CAZZZR010000145.1:0-6872 GCA_964658605.1 uncultured Caulobacter sp.
GGCCCCGGCCGACGGAGAAGTCGAATACGCCGGCCCGCTGCGCGCCTGGCGGCTGGTGGTGATCCTTCGGCTGGACGGGGGATGGCGGGTGGTGCTCGCGGGCCTGCAGCGGGTGGACGCGCCCGCGGGCGCCCTGGTGAAGGCCGGGCAGCCGCTCGGCCGCGCGCCTCCCGCGACCCAGCCTTCCGCCGCCCAGCCTCCGGCCGAGCTGTACATGGAGCTGCGGCGCGGCTCGGAGCCGATCGATCCGGGCCCGCTCCTGGGGAAGGGTCGGTCCTTGTGACCGCTCCGCTTCAAAGGTCGCGGCGAGAGGCCATATTCGAGCGCGCCGTGATCCCTTATGGTGGCGTGTTCCGTCCTGACGGCCGGACTTTCGAGGCGAACCGATGCGCAAGCTGCTCCTGATCGGGATTTCGACCTTCGCGCTGGGCGCGGGCGCCATGGCGTTCGCGCAGCAGCAGGCGGCCGCGGCCTCCACGGGTCCCGAGACCTACAAGATGCTGGAGCTGTTCGGCGACGTGCTGACCACCGTGAAGCGCCAGTACGTGACGCCCGTGGACGACAAGAAGCTGATCCAGTCGGCCATCGACGGGATGCTGACCTCGCTCGACCCACACTCCGGCTACCTGGCGCCGGACGAGTTCGGCGAGATGCGCGACCAGACCCGCGGCGACTACGGCGGCCTCGGCATCGTGGTGCAGGCCGACGACGGGGCGATCAAGGTGGTCAGCCCGATGGACGGCGCACCCGCCGCGCGCGCCGGCGTCAAGGCGGGCGACTACATCACCGCCATCGACGGCCAGTCGATCGTGGGCCAGAACGCCAACGACGCCATCAAGTCCATGCGCGGCCCTGTCGGCACCTCCGTCAGCGTCACCTTCGTTCGCGACCGCAAGGACCCCTTCACCGTCAAGCTGACCCGCGAGGTGATCGCCGTCCACTCGGTCAGCCACCACGTGGAGGGCGACATCGGCTATCTGCGGGTGGCGAGCTTCGACGAGAAGACGGGCGCCGAGACCGCGTCGGCCATCCGCGACCTGAAGGCCAAGCTGCCCCACATGAAGGGCCTGGTGCTCGACCTGCGCAACAACCCGGGCGGGCTGGTGGATTCTGCGGTGGACGTGGCCGGCGCCTTCCTCGACGGGGGCGAGGTGGTCAGCCAACGCGGGCGCGATCCCAAGGACATCCAGCGCTACAACGCCCGCCCCGGCGGCGACATGATCAAGGGCGTGCCCATGGTCGTGCTGGTGAACTACGGCTCGGCCAGCGCGTCGGAAATCGTGGCGGGCGCGCTGAAGGATCGGCAACGCGCGACGATCGTGGGGCTGACCAGCTTCGGCAAGGGCTCGGTGCAGACCGTGATCCCCCTGCGCGGCGGCAAGGACGGGGCGGTGAAGCTGACGACCGCCAAATACTACACGCCCTCCGGCGGCTCGATCCAGAAGACCGGCATCGTGCCCGACCTTGTGGTCGCCCGCGCCAAGGACGAGGCGCAGCTGATCACCGACGAACAGGTCGACTTCTCCGAAAGCTCCTACAAGAACGCGCTGGACAGCCAGGACGGCCGCACCCGCAAGCTGAACGCTTCGATCGAGCTGCCGCCCGCTTCGCAGGACCCCTCCGGCAAGACCGACAAGGACGGCAAGAAGGTCAAGTTCGCCGGGCCGGACTCGGTGATGACCGACGACGTCGATCACCCGGCGGACGACTTCCAGCTGCAGCGGGCGATCGACGTGCTGCACTACGGCGGCGTGGCCCAGGCGATCGCGGCCCGGCCGGCCGAGACCTTCAAGTCGCCCAAGTCCACCTTCGCCATGATGACCCCGCCCAAGGGCGCAAAGGTTCCGACCACCGACGGCGGACAGCCGGCGCCGGACGCGGCGTCCGGCCTCAAGGCGACGCCCGGCACGCCGACGGCCAAGACGAACACGCCGGAGAAGGTCGAGCCCGCGCACCCCTGACCGTTGCCGCCCGCGCGCCGGCGCCCTTAGATCGCCGCAACGAGAAACGGTGCGGGAGCGGAGCGCGTGAGCGAGGCGGCCAAGGTCTATCCCGTGCCCGACGACTGGGCCGCGCGCACCCGCACGGGCGCGGACGCCTACGCCGCGATGCGCCAGCGGGCGTCAGCCGATCCCGAAGGCTTCTTCGGCGAGGCGGCCGGGCGGCTCGGCTGGTCCAAGCCGTTCACGCAGGTAAAGGACGTGTCGTTCGCCGCGGACGACCTGCACATCCGCTGGTTCGCCGACGGGGAGCTGAACGCGTCCGCCAACTGCATCGACCGCTGGCTGGACAGCCGCGGCGACGAGACCGCCATCCTCTTCGAGGGCGACGACCCGGCGCACAGCGAGCGCATCACCTACCGGCAGCTGCACGAACGCACCTGCCGCATGGCCAACGTGCTGAAGGCCCACGGCGTAGCCAAGGGCGACCGGGTGACGATCTACCTGCCGATGATCCCGGAGGCCGCCTACGCCATGCTGGCCTGCGCCCGGATCGGCGCGATCCACTCGGTGGTGTTCGGCGGCTTCAGCCCGGAGGCGCTGGCCGGGCGCATCCAGGATTGCGCGTCCAAGCTGGTGATCACCGCCGACGAAGGCGTGCGCGGCGGCAAACCGATCCCGCTCAAGGCCAACGTCGACAAGGCGCTGGAGTCGGCCCCCACGGTCGAGACCGTCTTGGTCGTCGCGCGCACGGGCAAGGCCGTTCCGATGGTCGACGGACGCGACGTCGCCTATGCGGACGCCGCTTCGCAGGTCGCGGCCGACTGCCCGGCCGAGCCGATGAACGCGGAGGATCCGCTGTTCATCCTTTACACCTCGGGCTCGACGGGAACGCCCAAGGGCGTGCTGCACACCACGGGCGGCTACCTGTTCTGGGCCTCGTTCACGCACGAGCTGGTGTTCGACCACAGGCCGGGGGACGTGTTCTGGTGCACGGCCGACGTGGGCTGGGTGACGGGCCACAGCTACGTCGTCTACGGCCCGCTGGCGAACGGCGGCGTCACGGTGATGTTCGAAGGGGTGCCGACCTATCCGGACGCGTCCCGCTGCTGGCGGGTGATCGACAAGCACCGGGTCTCGACCTTCTACACCGCTCCCACCGCCATCCGCGCGCTGATGAAGGAGGGGAACGCGCCGGTCGAAGCCACGAGCCGGGCCTCGCTGCGCCTGCTCGGCACCGTGGGCGAGCCGATCAACCCGGAAGCCTGGCACTGGTACCACGAGGTGGTCGGCGGCGGTCGGCTGCCGATCGTCGACACCTGGTGGCAGACCGAGACCGGCGGCGTGCTGATTTCGCCCATCCCCGGCGCGGTGGCGACCAAGCCCGGCTCCGCCACCCTGCCGCTGCCCGGCCTGACCTGCGAGCTGGTCGATCCGCAGGGGCAGGTGCTGGAAGGCGAGGCTTCGGGCGACCTCGTGATCGCCGACGCTTGGCCGGGCATGATGCGCACCGTCTACGGCGACCACCAGCGGTTCGTCGACACCTACTTCAGGACCTACCCCGGCAAGTACACGACGGGGGACGGCGCGCGCCGGGACGCCGACGGCTACTTCTGGATCACCGGCCGCACCGACGACGTGATCAACGTCTCCGGCCACCGCATCGGCACCGCCGAGGTCGAGTCGTCGCTGGTGAACAACAGGGCGGTGGCGGAGGCGGCGGTGGTCGGCTTCCCGCACGAGGTGAAGGGTCAGGGCATATACGCCTACGTCACGCTCAAGTCGGGTCAGGAGCCCTCGGAGGCGTTGAAGAAGGACCTGTGCGACCAGGTCCGCTCCGACATCGGCCGCTTCGCCGCGCCGGACGCCATCCAGTGGGCGCCCGGCCTGCCCAAGACGCGCTCAGGCAAGATCATGCGCCGCATCCTGCGCAAGATCGCCGCGGGCGAGACCGACCAGCTCGGCGACACCTCCACCCTGGCCGATCCGGCGGTGGTGGAGGAGCTGGTGAAGGCGCGGGCCGAGGTCTGACCGTCAGTGGTCTGCACGCCCGTGCAGGCCGATCTTCTCGCGCAGGGCGTCGATGCGCTTGGACGCCTCGGCCTTGGTGAGGTCGTCGGCGTAGGCGTCCGTGTCGTGCGCCTGCTCGCTCAGCGTCTTCAGGTAGGAGCCCTGTGCGCCCGTCATCGGTTCGTCGCCGGTGACCCAGTCGTCGGGGTCTTTCTCCGCGTTCGAGGGAGGATTGGGGTCGAGCTTGGGATTGTGGTCGGTCATGTTGCCTGAATGTTCTGAGCGGCCGGTGGTTGCATGAGCGCCTCGCGGGTCGTGGTGGTGGGTGTGGGCGCGGCGGGGATCGCGGCGGGGCTGCGGCTGGCGCGCGCGCCGGTCGAGCTCACGCTCCTCGAGGCGCGCGACCGGATCGGCGGACGCGCCCACACGGTGACGCGCGAGGGTCTTCCGCTCGACCTCGGCTGCGGCTGGCTGCACGACGCGGAAGCCAACCCCTGGCGGGCCTGGTTCGTCGCGCATGGCGTCACGATCGACGAGACGCCGCCGCCCTGGTCCGGCCCAGCGCTCACGGCCAACTTTCCCGCCGCCGACCAGCGCGCCTTCCACGCCGCGTTCGACACGCTGGAGCGTCGCCTGGCCGAGGCGGCGGAAGCACCGGAAGACCGGCCCGCCTCCGATCTCATGGAGCCGGGCGGCCGCTGGAACGGCCTGCTCAACGCCTTCTCCGCCGCCTACAACGGCGAGGCGTTCGAGCGCATCTCGGTCAAGGACTACGCCGCCTACGAGGGCGAGCAGAACCACCGCGTCCCCTCCGGCTACGGCTCCGCGATCGCCGGCGCGGCCGCCGGGTTGCCCGTGCGCCTCTCCTCGCCCGTGACGCGGATCGACCACCACGGTCGCGCCGTGCGGGTGGAGACGCAGGGCGGGGCGCTCGAGGCCGACGCCGTGATCGTCACGCTTCCCTCGGCGATGTTGGCGGCCGAGACCCTCGCCTTCGATCCGCCGCTGCCGCAGAAGGCGCAGGCGGCGCGGGGCGTCCCGCTCGGACTGGCCGACAAGGTGTTCCTGCACCTCGACCAGGCCGAAGACTTCCCGGCCGAGGGCCTGCTCTACGGCGCGACCGACACCGTCCGCACCGCCAGCCACCACCTGCGCCCCTTCGGCCGGCCGGTGATCGAGAGCTACTTCGGGGGCGACACGGCGCGGGAGCTCGAGGGCGACGCCGCGGCGGACTTCGCGATCGGGCAGATCGTCTCGGCCCTGGGCTCGCACATGCGCGCCCGTCTGCGGCCCCTGGCCTCCACCTGCTGGGAGAGGGACCCGTGGTCGCACGGCGCCTACAGTCACGCTCTGCCCGGCCATGCGGGCGACCGCGCCGTCCTGGCCGCCCCTGTGGACGGCAGGCTGTTCTTCGCGGGCGAGGCGACCAGCGCAACCTGGTTCTCGACCGCCCACGGGGCCTACGCCACCGGCGTGCGCGCGGCGGAGGAGGCGCTCGCCGCGCTCGCCCTCAGCTGAGCGATCCGCTTGAAGACCGGGCGTGGACGCGCGCCGCCGCCAGGTCGGCCGGCGAATCGACGGCGATCGGCGCCGCGCCGGCCACGGCCGCCCGGATTTCCAGGCCCATCTCCAGCGCGCGCAATTGTTCCAGCTTCTCACGACGCTCCAGCGGCGACGGTGGGGCCGCGCAGAACCGCTCCAGCGCGGCGCGGCGGTAGCCGTAGACGCCGACGTGACGCCAAACCGGGCCGTCGCCGAAGAGGGTCGAGCGGGTGAAGTAGAGCGCCCGGCCCTCGCGCTCGCCGGCCTCCATCGCCAGCACCGCCTTGACCACGTCGGGGTTGGCGCGGTCGGCGGGGGAGGCCTCGGCCGTGACCACCGTGGAGATGTCGCAGGACGGTCGCTCCGCCAGCAGACGCGCGGCTTCACGCACGACCTGCGGATCGAGGAAGGGCATGTCGCCCTGCAGGTTGACCACCGCCTCGACCGAGCTCTCAGGGTCGATCGCGCGCAGGGCGGCCATGATCCGGTCGGAGCCGGAGGGCAGCGCCGGATCGGTGAGCACCGCGCGACCGCCTGCCGCCTCCACCGTCTCGACGATCTCCGGGTCGCCCGCGGCCACGACCACATCGCCTGCCTGCGCCGCGCACGCCTGGCGCCAGACCCGCACGATCATGGGGACGCCGCCGATGTCGGCCAGCGGCTTGCCCGGCAGTCGCGTCGCCGCCATGCGCGCGGGGATCAGGACGACCGTCTTCAAGGCTGCTCCTCACAGGTTCTGCTCGGCGGACGGCCGGTTGCGCGGGGGGGCTCGCCGTGCAAGACACGCCCCGCGGAAAGGGACGTCGGCGGCCGCGCCGGCGCCTGCGCGTTTTTGTCATCGACCCGGGCGCACATGCACGACGATCTTCGGTGGAACAAGCTGTTCGGCGCGATCCTGGCGACCGGGCTGGCCATCCTCCTCCTGCGGCAGGGCGCCGAGATGGCGTACGCGCCGGGTCCGATGCCGGCCAAGCCGGGCGACGCCGTGACCATCCAGGAGGCTGCGACCGAGGGCGGCGGCGACGCGGCGCCCGACACCCCGCCGGACTGGGGCACGGTGCTGGCGAGCGCCGACGCCTCGGCCGGCCAGGCCATCTCGGCCAAGTGCCAGTCGTGCCACAACTTCGCCAACGGCGGCCCCAACCAGACCGGACCCAACCTGTGGGGGGTGATCGGCCGCAAGCCGGCCTCGCACCCTGGCTTCGCCTATTCGGCCGGAATGACCGACTTCGGCGCCAAGCAGCCGGTGTGGGACCTGGACCATATCTACATGTTCCTGGGCGGCCCGCAGGCCTACGTCCAGGGCACGAAGATGAGCTTCGTGGGCCTGAAGAAGCCCGAGGATCGGATCAACCTGATCGCCTGGCTGCGGACACAGAG
>CAZZZR010000146.1:0-6786 GCA_964658605.1 uncultured Caulobacter sp.
GACCTCTACATCGACCGCATCTACGACACCTACATCGACGAGGAGGAGCTGCAGAACTGCGACGGCACGATCTACGACCTGTGCAACGCGCTGGAGCCCCGCCCCTATTCCAGCCGCGAGTTCATCTGGGAGATGGGCAAATGGCTGGCCGCCGGCAACGCGAAGAAGCCCGGCTCCCTGGTGCAGACCGCCTACGAGGAGGGCGTGCCGATCTTCTGCCCGGCCTTTGTGGACAGCTCCGCCGGCTTCGGCCTGGTCAAGCACCAGAAGGAGATGATCAAGGCGGGCCAGCCCTACCTGACCATCGACGCGGTCGCCGACTTCCGCGAGCTGACCGACATCAAGATCGAGGCGGGCTCGACGGGCCTGTTCATGGTCGGCGGCGGCGTGCCCAAGAACTTCGCCCAGGACACGGTGGTCTGCGCCGAGATCCTCGGCGTCGAGGCCGAGATGCACAAGTACGCCGTGCAGATCACCGTGGCCGACGTCCGCGACGGCGCCTGTTCCTCCTCCACGCTGAAGGAGGCGTGCAGCTGGGGCAAGGTGGACGTCACCTACGAGCAGATGGTCTTCGCCGAGGCCACCACCGTGGTGCCGCTGATCGGCTCGGACGCCTACTGGCGCGGCGCCTGGAAGACCCGCACCAAGCCCCGCTGGGCCAAGCTGTTCGGCAAGGCGGCGCCCGCCGCCGCCTGAGGCCGCAGGCCGGCCGGAGCGATCCGGTCGGCCTTGCGGCCTACTTGGCGAAGGCGAAGCGGGCGGCCACCGTCACGCTCGCCGCGCCGCCCTGAACGCTGCGGGTGAGCAGCATGACCTGCTTGACGTCGCCCAGCTGACGCCCGCCCGCAGCCGCCAGCAGCTCGGCCTGCCGGCGCGCCTCCGCGACGGCGTTGCGGCTCGCCTTGTCCCATAGGGCCGGGTCGATGCGGTCCAGTGAGCCGAAGCCCAGCACCTCGGAGGAGTGCAGGAACGGAAGGCCGCCGGCACCGAGCGTTCCCGAAACGTTGTCGACGCCCGCCGCGGTGAGCGCGTCGAGGAAGGGCGGCAGCCGCTTGGGGTCGGCGGTGCGGAAGCGCACGCCTATGCGCGCCACGAACACGCGGGGCGCGTCCTCGTCGAAGGTGAACGGCACGGCCACGCCGGGGTGCGCCGCCCGCTCAGCCATGCGCTCCGCGTTGCGCTTGGCCTGCGCCTCCTGGTCGATCTCGCGGGAGAAGCTGGCCGAGCCGGGCTCAACCTCAACGCCGAAGCGCTGCGCCGCGTCCCTCGCCACCTGCAGCCGCTGATCGCGCAGCCGGGCCGCCTCCACCGCGGAGGCCGACTTGCCCTCGATGTTGACGAGGTAGGCGTCGGCGATGGGACCGGGTAGCTCGGCGCGGCCGGTGGCGGTGACGAAGACGCTGGACCCAGCGGTCATCGCCTCGCCGACGCTCTGGCCGAAACCTTCGGTTCCGGCGGCCAGCAGGCCCGCGAACTGGCTCACGTCCTGCGCCCGCACGGGCGCGGCCAGCAGCAGGCTCACGGCGATCGCGCTTTGCAGGATCGTCTTCACGCCGGATCTCCCCGCAGCCACGGGCTGGGAACGAACCAGACCGGCGCCGCTCCGGCAAGGCCTGCGCGTCGGGTCAAGGCGCGCTATGAGCCCGGAATGCCCGTGTCTGCCGCCCGGTCCGCCCGCAAGCCCGCCACGCGCCGCCGCGCGCTCCCTCCCGCCGAGCGCCGCCGCGTCGCGGAGATCTTCGCGCGGTTCGAGGCTGCGGAGCCGGCGCCCAAGGGCGAGCTGGAGTGGTCCAACCCGTTCCAGCTCGTCGTGGCCGTGGCGCTGTCGGCCCAGGCGACGGACAGGGGGGTGAACAAGGCGACGCGGCCGCTGTTCGCCCGGGTCCATAGCGCCGCCGAGATGCTGGCGCTGGGGCTGGACGGCCTGACCGAGGCGATCCGCACCATCGGTCTCTACCGCACCAAGGCGAAGAACGTGATCGCGCTGGCGCAGCTCGTGGTCGAGCGGCACGGGGGCGAGGTCCCGCTGGAGCGGGCGGCGCTGCAGGCGCTGCCGGGGGTCGGGCGCAAGACCGCGAGCGTAGTGCTGAACGAGCTGGGCGTGGAGCCCGCGATCGCAGTCGACACCCACGTCTTCCGCGTCTCGCACCGGCTGAAGCTGTCGGCGGGGTCGACGCCGGACAAGGTGGAGCAGGACCTGCTGGCGCGCGTGCCGGAGTCCTACCTCACCCGCGCGCACCACTGGCTGATCCTGCACGGGCGCTACGTGTGCGTCGCGCGGCGGCCGAAGTGCGAGGTCTGCCTGATCGCCGACCTGTGCCCGTCGCGCGCGCTGTTCGTCGGCGTCTAGGCCGCCGCGCTCGCCTTCGGCCGCGCGCCGGTCCAGCGCGCCAGCACGGCGCGCAGCGCGCCGGCGTCCATCGGCTTGGTGAGGAAATCGTCCATGCCCGCCTCGCGGCAGGCCCTGCGGTCGTCCTCGAAGGCGTTGGCGGTCAGCGCCACGATGGGGGC
Organism: uncultured Caulobacter sp.; assembly: GCA_964658605.1. GTDB lineage: Bacteria > Pseudomonadota > Alphaproteobacteria > Caulobacterales > Caulobacteraceae > JASLDZ01. The sequence continues at coordinate 2,512 of CAZZZR010000146.1, forward strand.
GGCGACTCCCAGGGCGCGGATGGTGCGGGCCGCGGCCAGGCCGTCCATGCCCGGCATCCGCAGGTCCATCAGGATCAGGTCGAAGTGGGAGCGGCCGGCGGCCTGGCACGCCTCCTCGCCCGACGCGGCGCGCTCCACCTCGCACCCCTCGCGCTCCAGCAGCGCCCGAGCGAGAAGCGCGTTGATGGGGTTGTCCTCGGCCAGCAGCACGCGCGCGCCGGCCGCCGCGGTGGGCGCGGCGCGCTCGTCGTCGGCAGGGGCGCTCGCCGCATCGGCCAGCACCGCGCGGATGCGCTCGGCCACCGAACCCCGCCGCAGCGGCTTGATCAGATAGCCCGCATAGCCGCCGGCGCGGGCGGCGGCGATCCGCTCCCGCTCCTCCGGGGCCAGGAGGATCAGGCTCGGCGCGCCGACGGGCGCCCGGGCGGGGGCGGCGGCCCCGTCGACCAGTCGCACGTCCGCGCGCACCCGTGTGCGACAGCCGGGCGCCGCGACCACAGGGCGTCCTCCGGCGGCGGCGACCTGCATGGCCGCGCCCGCCGTCACAACCGGGCAGGACGACACCAGCGCGACCGACACGCCGTCCAGCGCCAAGTCCCCCATGTCGTCGCGCGGGGCGGCGGACGCTGCGGCGAAGTCGGCCTCGAAGGCGAAGAGCGCGCCCTCGCCCGCGCGGCTCTGCACGACGAGGTCGCCTCCGAAGGCGTCGGCCAGACGGCGCACGATGGCCAGGCCGAGCCCCGCGCCGCCGGCGCGGGCGCCCGCCTCGCCCTGCTCGAATTCATCGAACATCCGCGCCTGCTGCTCGAGCGCGAGGCCGGGGCCTGTGTCGCGCACCGCCAGCCGAAGCCTCACGCCGCCCTTGGAGCCCCGGCGCGCGCGCGCGGTGACGAGCACGCCGCCCGACCGGGTCAGCTTCACCGCGTTGCCCGCGAGGTTGAACAGGATCTGCCGCAGCCGCCCGTCGTCGGCCAGCACTGGGGGCACCTGCCCCTCCATGCCCCAGGCGATCTCCACCCCGCCCGCATGCGCGCGGGGGCTGAGCAGTTCGCAGACGCCGCGGACCAGGCGCTCGACGTCGACCGGCGCCTCCTCCAGCTCCAGCCGGCCTGCGTCCAGCCGCGCGTAGTCCAGGACCTCGCTGACGAGGCCCAGCAGGTGCTCGCCCGACTCGCGCAGGGCGGCGAGATAGGCGGTCTGGGTGGCGTCGAGCGGGGTGCGGGAGAGGAGGTTCGCCATGCCCAGCACCCCGTTCAGGGGCGTGCGGATCTCGTGGCTCAGCGTGCCCAGCATCCGGGCGCGGCGGGCAACGCGGGGGTCGGCGGCGATCGCCAGCACCGCCCCGTCGGCCAGCCGCGCGACGCTCCAGGCGTCACCGATCGCCGCGGGCGGCCGCTGCGCGGGGTCGAGCGCGCGGAAGGCGGCGTTGGACGCCTGCACCGCCCCGCGGCGGTCGATCAGCGCGGCCGGCGGCTCCAGCGCCTCGACCACCGAGGCCGCGGGCGGGGGGCGGCGGAGCGGCGGGGGCGGCTGGGTCATCTCGGGCACCCTGCCGCAAGCGCCTTAACCCGCGGTCAAACCGGACGTCTTTCCCGCCGTCGCGTCCCCACGGTGGCGCCTGCGGCCAAGCTGTGGGAGCGTCGCGCCATGCTGGTGATCCTCGCCCTCCTGCTCGTCGCCGCGGTGGTGATGGTGTCGCTGTCGCGGCGAGCGGGCTTCGGCTCCATCACGGGCTACCTGGCGGCCGGGGCGATCATCGGGCCGTCCGGCCTGCACCTCGTGACCGACGTCCACAGCATCGAGGAGATCAGCGAACTGGGCGTGCTGATGCTGCTGTTCCTGATCGGGCTGGAGCTCAGGCTCCCGCGCATCTGGGCGATGCGCAAGTCGGTGTTCGGCCTGGGCGCGGGGCAGGTGCTTGCGGCGGGCGCCGCGCTCGCCGGACTGGCGCACCTGGCCGGGGTGGAGTGGCGGGCGGCCGCGATCCTGGGGGCGGGGCTGGCGCTCTCGTCCACCGCGATCGTGCTGCCGATGCTGGGCGAGCGGAACCTGCTGCAGCTCTCGTCAGGTCGCGACGCCTTCGCGGTGCTGCTGTTCCAGGACCTCGCGTCCGTGCCGCTGGTGGCGCTGGTGCCGGTGCTGGCGGGAGCGCAGGCGTCAGGCCCCGTCTGGCCCTCGGTCGTCAAGGCCGCCGTCGCGGTCGCGGCGATCCTCTTGGGCGGGCGCTATCTGGTCGGCCCGCTGTTCCGCGCGGTGGGCGGGGTGAAGACGCGGGAGGTGTTCACCGCCACCGCCCTCCTGGTGGTGGCGGGGGCCGCGGCCCTGGCGGGAGCGGCGGGGCTGCCGATGTCGCTGGGCGCCTTCGCCGCCGGGGTGGTGCTCTCCGAGAGCGAATACCGGCACGAGCTGCAGGCGGACGTCGAGCCATTCGAGGGCCTGCTGCTCGGCTTCTTCTTCATGTCGGTGGGCATGTCGGCCGACCTGGCCCTGGCCTGGGGGGAGCCAGCGAACATCCTGCTGGGGGTCGCCGGGCTGCTGGGGGTGAAGATCCTCGTCGCCTACGGGCTCGGCCGGCTGCGAGGACAGGCCAACGACACCGCGGTCCGCTTCTCGCTGGCCATCCCGCAGGGAAGCGAGTTCGCCTTCGTGCTGTTCGGCGCGGCGGTCGCGGCGCACGCGCTGGCGCCCGAGGCCTCGGCGCGGGCGACGCTGGTGATCGGGCTGTCCATGCTGGTCAGCCCGATCCTGTTCTCCCAGTCGGAGCGGTGGCTGATGCCCCGCCTCGCCCCGCCTCGGAAGCCGGTCGACATCGAGGAGGTGAAGGACGCCGGTCCCGCGCCCGTGGTGATCTGCGGCTTCGGGCGGTTCGGCCAGATCGTGGGCCGCATCCTGCGGGCGCGCCAGATCGACTTCAACGCGCTGGATTCCGAGCCCGAGGTGATCGCGACGCTCGGCCGCTTCGGCCAGAAGATCTACTACGGCGACGCCACCCGGCTCGACCTGCTGCGCGCGGCGGGCGCGGCGACGGCGAAGGTGATCGTCATCGCCCTGCCGGACTCGACCTCCTCCGTGGCGACGGCCCGGCTGATCCGCACCCACTTCCCCGACGTGAAGGTGATGGCGCGCGCCCGCGACCGCCAGCACGCCTACCTCCTGATGGACGAGGGCGTGGAGCAGATCGTGCGCGAGATGTTCTTCTCAAGCGTCCGGCTGGCGGAAAACACGCTGAAGGCGCTCGGCGTCTCCGAGGAGGAGGCGCGGCGCGTGGTCCACACCTTCCGCGAGCACGATGAACGGATGCTGGTCGACGCCCACCCCTTCTACAAGGACGAGGCCAAGCTCGTGCAGAACGCCCACCAGCGCGCCGAGGAGCTGCAGGCGATCCTGGAGGCCGACCGGCAGTCGTGAGCCCGCCGGGATGGACGCCGCGCGCGCCGGGCGCTACGCCCCGACGCCACCCGTCGCCGCGCAGAGGCCGCGCATGAGCCGCAAGATCTTCCCCGACGCGCGCTCGGCGCTGGACGGCCTGCTGCATGACGGCATGACGATCATGTCCGGCGGCTTCGGCCTGTGCGGCAACCCCGAGAACCTGATCGACGGCGTGCTGGCGTCCGGCGTGAAGGGCCTGACGGTGATCTCCAACAACTGCGGCGCCGACGAGCGGGGCCTGTGGGTGCTGCTGAACGCCGGGCAGATCGTGAAGATGGTCTCCAGCTACGTGGGCGAGAACAAGCTGTTCGCCGACCTCTACCTCTCCGGCAAGCTGGAGCTGGAGCTGAACCCGCAGGGCACCCTGGCCGAGCGCATCCGCGCGGGGGGCGCCGGCATCCCCGCCTTCTTCACCAAGACCGGCGTCGGCACCATCGTGGCCGAGGGCAAGCCCGTGCAGGACTTCGACGGCGAAACGTATGTGATGGAGCGCTGGCTCCGCGCCGACCTCTCCATCGTAAAGGCGTGGAAGGCCGACACCGAGGGCAACCTGATCTACCGGAAGACCGCGAGGAACTTCAATCCGATGATGGCCACCGCCGGCAAGGTCTGCGTCGCCGAGGTCGAAGAGATCGTGGAGGCGGGCGCGCTCGACCCCGACGCCATCCACACGCCCGGCGTCTACGTCGACCGCCTGATCCGGAGCCGCGACCTGAAGAAGTGGATCGAGCAGCGCACCGTGCGCCAGCGCCCCGAGCAGGCCGCTCCCGCCGCCGCCGGCGTGGAGGTCTGAGCCATGCCCCAGGACAAGGGATGGACCCGCGACCAGATGGCCGCCCGCGCCGC
>CAZZZR010000147.1:0-6783 GCA_964658605.1 uncultured Caulobacter sp.
GCGGGCCCCTGGTCGGCGGCGTTCGTCGCGAAGCTGCGAGCCAGGAACATAGGGCTGATCCCGACCTTGATGCTCTTTGAAGTCGATCCGGACCCCCGGACTCCTGTCGCGACGTCGATCCAGCAGCTCAGAATGCAAGCGTTGTCGGGTGGCGACGTGCTCTTCGGTACCGACGCAGGCTTCATGCAGGTTTACGATCCTACTGAGGAATACCGGCTCATGGGGCGGGCCATGAACTGGAAGGCGATCCTGGCGTCACTGACCACCACGCCTGCACGCCGGTTCGGCTACAAGTTGCGAAGCGGAAAGGTTCAGGCCGGCTACGCGGCTGACCTGATCCTGCTCCAGCGCGACCCTGCAACGGACGTCGCGAACTTCGCGACGGTCCAGCGCGTAGTCCGGAGCGGGGTTCTCATCTACGAGGCCACTGCGCCGACGATTGGCGACGTGGGCACTGCGCTTTCCCGCCGGCCCTGAAAGCTCCGATTCCTTTCTTGATCAATAGACGCGGGGAACGACCAAAATCGCCGCGGCCGCCGCTGCGGCTGGGCTACCCCGCAAGCCGTCGAAAACCGAGCCGCGTCCGTGATGCGCCAAGACCGGTCCTTAAGTTTGCTCCGGTTTCCAGACCTTCGATCCGGCTGCCCGAGTGTTCTGGCCGGTCAGCAGTTGAGCGCGCGATGCGGCTGCTGGATTCACCGAGGCCCGCGAGGCGCGATGCGGCCGCTGCACCACGTCCAGACATTGAGCCTCGCTGGGAGAAGACCTTCCTCAGTTGGCGTCAAAGATGGTGGAAGGGTGTGCCAAGCAACTACGGAATCTTGGGCGTCTAGAAGCTTGCCGACTCTCAGCCTGACCCTCGGACCCGGATACGCGATTTCGCGGAAGCTCCCTGACGATCGACGGCAGTGATGAGGTAGGAGCCGGGAGTACCCGGGCGCCAGACGGGATCGCCGCCGCCTTCGCTGGCGGCCAAGGGTCTCCCGTCCACATACCAATGCAGGTGGTCGCCGCGGGCCGAAAGCGCGAGGCCTCGCGAGGCCGGACCGAAGCCGTCCACGATCACTTGCGCGCCGTTGGGAGGGAAGATCAGCGTCGGCCCTAATCCGGTGTCCGGCAGCCGAACCATGCCGCGCGGCGCCTGGGGCGGCGGCAGGGGCTTGGGCGCGGACAGGTCGCCCTCCAGAAGGTCGAACGCGGCGAACAGCAGCGGTAGGGCGGCATCGCGGCCGGTGAGGCCGGGGCGGGAGCCGCCGTCCGGCCGCCCGGTCCACACCACCACGGTCCAGCCGTCGCCGATCCCGGCGGCCACCGCGTCGCGGAAGCCGTAGGAGGTGCCGGTCTTGAACGCCAGGCGCGGAGCGCCGACGCTGAGCGCGGGCGGCGGCCGATCGGCCGGCGGCGGGCTCTCGCGCAGGATGTCGAGCACCTGGGCGGCGGCCTCGGCGCGCACAAGGCGGCGGCCGGGGTCGCGCGCGGCCGCCTCCGCCTGCGCCTTCGTCCACGCCAGCGGCTTGGCCACGCCGCCGTCGCCCAGCGCCGCGTAGAGCAGGGCGAGGTCGCGCAGCGTGATCCCCTCTCCGCCGAGCGCCAGCGCGAGCCCCGCGTCCGCCACCCCCTCACGCGGGCGCACGACCTGCGCCCCGGCGTTGCGCAACCGGGCCTCGAAGGGCGTGGGGCCGACGCGGGAGAGAAGGGTCACCGCTGGGATGTTCAGCGAGTACTGCAGTGCCTCGCGCGCCGTGACCTCGCCGTGGAAGACGTGGTCGAAGTTCTCCGGCCGGTAGCCCTCGAAGGCCACGGGCGCGTCGGCCAGCGTGGTTTCGGGCGCGGCCAGCCCCTGCTCGAAGGCGGCGGCATAGAGGAACGGCTTCAGCGCCGAGCCGGGAGAGCGGAGCGCCCGGGTCGCGTCCACCCAGCCGCCGGCGCGATCGTGTCCGGCGGAGGTGACGGCAGCGCGTACCGCGCGGGTGCGCGTCTCGATCACCAGCACGGCGGCGGAGGAGGCGTCGCCCTGGCCGTTGGCCGTCTGCGCCGCCAGCGCTTCCAGCCGCCGCTGCAACGAGGCGTCGAGGGTGGAGACGACGGTGGGCTTGGCGGGTGGGGCGGCGCGGGCTAGCTCGCCAGTCGCATCCCAAGCGGCGGAGGGGAAGTGCGAACGGCGGGGCAGTGGTTCGCGCCCCGCCTCCCGCGCCGCCTGCCGGGTGAGGAGGCCGGCATGGACCAGCCGGTCGAGCACCTTGGCGCGGGCGCGCCGGGCCGCGGCGGGATGGCGATCGGGCCTGCGGGCCTCGGGCGCCTGGGGGAGCGCGATCAGCAGAGCCTGCTCGCCGTTGGTGAGGGAGGAGGGCTCGTGACCGAAGTAAGCCAGGGACGCCGCCCTGACCCCCTCGAGCGCGCCGCCGTAGGGGGTGAGGGTGAGGTAGTCGGCCAGGATCTCCCGCTTGGAGAAGCGCGCCTCCAGCTGCAGCGCCCGCACCGCTTCCAGCGCCTTGGCGCCCAGCGTGCGGGGGCGCGGGTCGAGCCGGCGCGCGAGCTGCATGGTCAGAGTGGAGCCGCCCGACCCGATGCTCCCGGCGCGCAGGTTGCCGGCGGCGGCCCGGGCGATGGAGAGGGGATCCACGCCCGGGTGCAGGGCGAACCGGGCGTCCTCCAGCGCGGTCAGGCGCTTCAGGAACACGGGGTCGGTGCGATCCAAGTCCGCCCGCAGCCGCCAGCGGCCGTTCTCCACGGTCAGGGCGCGGAGCCACGCGCCGTTGCGGTCGACCACCACGGGGGAGGAGCGGGCGAGCTTGCCCGTCGGCGGGGGCAGGGCGAGGTCGAGGAGCTGGAGGGCGACGGTCAGGATGAGGAGGGCGGCGGCGGCGAGGAGCACGATCGGCGGGCGAACGCTCCACCCGCGCTCACCCACATTCTTCTGTGTCATCTTCGGGCGACGCGCAGCGGCGACCCGGGGACCCAGGAGAACGACCGCCGCGCTCGGCTGCATCTGCAGTCGCACGCGTGTTCCTGGGTCCCCGGGTCTGCGGCGGCTGCCCCGCCTTCGCCCGAGGATGACGGAGCTTTCAGGGGCACAGGGCTCACGGCGCCGGCGCGATCTTCATCCGGCCCGCCGCCGACTGGGCGTGGACCGCCGGCCGGTACATGTCCTTCGCCGAGGCGCCCGGCAGGAACATGTCTCCCGGCGTCACCGCTCGGGCGATGTAGGCCAGCGCGAAGCCTTTGCCGCCGGTAAGGGTCATGGCGGCGACATAGCGGTCGTCGCGCTTCTCCTGTGTGTTCGGCTGGGTGAGCACGCCCAGGAAGGCGAACGGTCCGGCCTTCGGCTTCTCGCGCGTATCGCCCCCGCCGCCGCCGCCTTCCTCGTCGGAGCCGCTGCCGCTGCTTGACGCCTCGCCCTGCGCGTCCGCAGGGCCGAGCGTGGACTCGATCTCCAGGCCCGCCGGCAGGGCATCGTCCACCACCGCCATCACCGGGCGCGCGTCGCCCGTGCCGCCCGTCAGCCGCACGATCACTCGCTCGCCCTGCTTCAGGGCGCCCGGATCGACGGCCGAACCGTCCATGCGGAACAGCCGCTTCTCGATCCGCATGCCCGCGCTCTCCGCCCCCGGCGCGGAGGACGGCAGGCCGTGGACGGTGACGGTGCGCCAGATCGGGCCGCCGCGATTGACAAACCTTGCGTCCGCCAGCTTGCCCACCGCCCAGCGGGAGCCGCCGAGCGGCCGCACTCCGGTCGCGTCGATCCGTGGCGCGCCCGAGGCCGCGAGCATGGCGTGGGCCGCCTGCAGGAGGCGCGCCTGCTCCTGCGTGTTCAGGGCGTCGGGCGCCTTCACCGCCTGCTCCAGCCGGCCCTGCAACGAGCGGGCGATCCCCGTCTCGCCCGCCTCGTAGGCCAGGGCGATCACCGCGGCGGTGTCGCGGAGCGGGCTCTGATACCAGTCGTCGTTCGCCTTGTAGCCCAGAGCCTGCACGGCCTGGACGAAGCTGTCGTGCGCGCGGCCCCTGTCGCCCATCGCCGCCAGCCCGGCCCCGGTCTGGGCGCGGGCGAGCGGGTCGGGCGTGTCCTTGAAGCCCACGTCGTGCATCCAGCGCAGCCGGGGCAGGTCGCCGCGGCCCGCCTTGGCCAAGTCGTAGAGGGCGTAGGCCGCGGCGCGGTTCTTCAGCCGGGTGTTCGCCGCCTCCCGCGCCTTGGCGTCCGTGTAGCCGAACGGCGAGACGTCCATGCGGTAGCCGACCGAGCTGAAACCCTCGGGCCGCGAGATCAGGCGCATGGCATTCAGGGCGCGGTCAAGCGCGTCCTGCGGCACCGGCGCGCCGTGCGCCTTCGCCTCCAGCAGGAAATCGACGATGTAGGCGCCCAGCCACCCGTCCGCCTCGCCGTCGCCCACGCGCCAGAGGCCGAACGAGCCGTCCAGCGCCTCCCGGTCGAGCAGCTTGGAGACCGCGCCCGAAAGAGCCGGCCCGATCGCCTTCAGCTTGAGGTCGCGCCCCAGCTCCGGCGCGTAGAGCAGCGGGTAGGCCGTCGAGACCAATTGCTCGCTGCAGCCATAAGGATAGTGCGAGAGGCTGTCGGCGATGGGCGCCGGGTCGAATCCTTTGAACGGCGAATAGCTCACCGTCATCGACAGCTCGCCCGGCGAGAGACCAGCCAGCAGCGGCGGTGTCGGCGTGAACGCCTCGCCGGGCTTCTGCAGCTCGGTGGTGGCGCGGGTGAGCGAGCCCCAGCCGATCCGCGTCTGAATCGGCCAGCTCTTGGCGACGGCGAAGGCCGGGCCGTTCACCTGCAGCCGCACCCGGCCGACGCCCGGACGGTCGGGAGCGGCGACCAGCAGGTGATCGACCACGCGCTGACCTGTGATCAGCCGCCGCAGCTTGCGGAACGGCGCCTGCACGCCGCCCTCGCCGAACACCTGCGCGATGAAGTCGCCGACGCGGGCCTCGACATTGTGCAGCTCCAGCGTCGCCAGCATCCGGTCACCGGGCGCGAGGAAGCGCGGGAGCGTCAGCTCGGTCACCACCGGCCGTCGCACGATCTCGTCCGAGGCGCCGGAGCCGACCGCGTCGTCCGTCCACGCCACCGCCATGATCCGCAGCTGGCCGTTGAAGTCGGGCGAGGCGGGCAGGTGGATGGTCGCGTGGCCGCCCGCGTCCGTGTCGACCACGCCGGACCACAGGGCGATGGTCTTGATCGGCGTGGCGGTGAGGCCCGCGCCCCCCACCTCGTCGCCGCCGAAGCTCACCGCGCCGGCCGCGCCCAGGTTCGGATCGAGCAGGCGGCCGTAGTCGTCTCGGTAGGCGAGGCCCAGCGCGCGCTTGCCGAAGTACCAGGCGGCGGGGTCGGGGTTCTTCTGGTGGGTGAGCCGCAGGATGCCCTCGTCCACCGCCGCGACGGTGATGTGCGCCCGCTGGCCTAGCCTTAAGCCCTGCACCGCCAGCGGCACGTCGAGCCGCTGTTTGCTGTCGATCTTGGGCGGCGTTTGGAACGCCACCGTCAGCTTGCGCCCCTTCGCGTCCAGCGGCACGTAAACCAACCCCAGCGCGCGGCGGGGCTTGGGGCTGGAGACCGGGTCGCGCGGCTGCACCACGCTGACCAGCACATACGCCCCGCCGCCCCAGGCCGAGTCGGCCTTCAGCCGAACGGTCGCCCCCTCCTTAGGCACGGAGAGCGACTTCAGCGCGATCAGCCGGTCGCCCGCGACGGCCACCTGCGCCTCGCCGGCGAAGGGGGCCTGGATGCGCACCTCCACCGTGTCGCCGGTCCTGTAGCCCTCCTTCACCGCCGAGACCCGCGCGGTGTCCGGCGCCTCAACACCCTCGGTCGCCTCGCCCCAGCCGGACGCTTGGCGAACGACGGTGCGCGCGCCGGTGGCCGGGTCCTCCAGCACGAGGCGGTAGTCACCCCAGCCGAGCCGCTTGCTGATCCGCGCGGGCGCGCTGGCCCCGACGTTCAGCACGCCCTTGGCGATCGGCGTGTCGCGGGCGGTGCGCCGCCACGACCATCGGCCGTTCTGCTCGAACCAGTCGTAGTTCCAGTTTTCCGTTATGAGCGTGTAGTTCACGGCCGGCGCGGCGATGCGGCGCCCGTTCGGGTCTACCGCCACCACGTCGAACACCTGCGTAGGCGTCTCGCCCGTCCCCGACGAGCTGGTCTTCACCCCCAGGTACAGGGGTTTCACCCGCACCTTCAGCGTGGCCTGCTCGCTGACGGGCCGGCCGCCCGGCTCGAACACGGATGCGGAGAAGGTCGCGGTCAGCGGCGCGCCGGCGCCCATCAGTTCGGTCGTGTCCAGCGTCTCGATCGTGTGGCCCTGGCCGTCGGTGGTCGACTGCGGGCTCTGGATCAGCTTCTCGGCGAAGGGGTTCTGCGCGTCGCCCCACTGGTAGCCCTTCAGCGCGGGGAAGGGGTCGGCGTCCTCCCGCACGCGCGCCTCGGCTTGTACGGGCAGCCCCGCGGCGGTCGCGCCGTAGAGGAAGCGCGCCTCCACCTGCACCTTGCGCACCTCGTTTGCGACCACCGGCCGCGCTTGGTCGGCGGCGATGGTCACCGCTAGCCGCTGGGGCACGAAGTCCTCGACCTGGAAGCCAACGTCGCCGCTGGTCGCGTCGGATCCGTCCATCACGATTGACGCGGTCCAATGCCCGCGCGGCGCGCTCGCCGGCAGCACGAGGTCCTGCGCCACCGCCCCGTTCGGGGTCTGCTCGAAACGCACGCGCCGGAACTCCAGCCCCGAGGGTCGCTTCACCACGAGCGCCCCATGCCGGTCCTTCACCGACCGCGCGAGC
>CAZZZR010000148.1:0-2981 GCA_964658605.1 uncultured Caulobacter sp.
GGCGTCGGCGGAGATGCACTCCGGCTTCCTGGCGATTCGCTCGGAGTTCTCGATGGACCTGGCGCGGAAGGAGCCGCGCGCGCCTTCGCTTGCGGCCGGCGAGGAGCTGCGCCGGATCGTCCGGCTCTGGGGCGGCCTGCGGCGGCGGTTCGGGCAGCAGGGCCCGTTCCTGGTCGGCGCCTGGTCGATCGCCGACGCCATGTTCACGCCGACGGCCACCCGGCTGGAGAGCTACGTCGTCGACCTCGCCGCGCACGGCGACGAGGACGGCGCGGCGTCGTCGTACCGCGACGCGCTGCTCGCCCAACCGGACTACCTGGAGTGGAAGGCCGCCGCCCTCGCGGGGGGCTGACGGCTCAGCGGAGGGTCAGGTCGACCCACAGACGCCGCAGGCCCTTGGCCTCGGCCGGCAGGTCGGCGGACTCCAGGTCCCAGCTCGTCTCGAAGGCGAGGCCGACTTGCCCGCCCTCGACCCACGCCAGCTTGAACCGATGCGCCAGCGCCTTGCTGGCGATCATCAGCACGCCGGCGGGAGGGCAGGGGTGTCCCGCCGGCAGGATGGCGCGTGCGCCCTGCTCGGACACGTCGCGCAGCCGCACGTCGAGCGACAGGCGAAGCTCCGGACCGTGCAGGAGGCGACCGCCCAGCAGCGCGCGGCCGCGCGTGCGGGCGCGGCGGTCCGCGTCGGCGCGCCGCTCGGCTTGGGGCGCGTCCTCGGGCTGCACGGGCAGGGGGGCGGCGCGGCGATCCATCTGTCTTTGATCCACTCGAAAAGGGCTACTCGCCTAGCGGGTAGCAAGACTCGCGCCACGGGCGACCGGTGGAGTCAGCAGCCCGCGCTGGGCGAGGCTCACCACGCCCTGCCGGCCGACGATCAGGTGGTCGTGCACCGCCACGTTCAGCACCATTCCCGCCCGGACCACCTCGTGGGTCATGTCGATGTCGGCGCGGGAGGATTCCGGATCCCCGCTGGGATGGTTGTGCGCCAGGATGACCGCGGTGGCCGACAACTCCATCGCGCGGCGCATGATCTCGCGCGGGTAGACGGGGGCATGGTCGACGGTGCCGTGGTTCATCAGCTCGTCGACGATCAGCTGGTTCTTCTTGTCCAGGAACAGCACGCGGAACTGCTCACGCGGCTCGTGCTGGATGTTCACGCGCACGTAGTCGAGGAGCGCGGTCCAGGAGGAGATCACGGGAGGCCTGCTGATCGGCTCGCGACCGATCCGCTTGGCCGCCTCGTGCATCAGCTTCAGGTCGAGCGCGACGCTCTCGCCCACGCCCTTGACCGTCCGCAGGTCCGTGAGCGGCGCGCTCAACACCGCGCCCAGCGTGCCGAAACGGGCCAGCAACGCCTTGGCGACCGGCTTGGTGTCCTGTCGTGGGATCGAGCGGTAGAGGTGCAGTTCGAGGAGTTCGTAGTCCGGCAACGCCTCGACGCCGCCGACGAGCGCCCGCTCCCGCAGCCGTTCGCGATGGCCCGAGGCTCCGGCCGGGGGAGCGGCGGCGGGAAGGCCGAGCGGCAGACCGCCCGCCTCGCGAACGGCCGGCGGCACGGTCTTCAGCCCATCGGCTTGAACAGGCCGGCCGGCGAGCCGGTGAAGACCTCGCAGCCGTCGGCGGTCACGCCCACCGAATGCTCGCACTGGGCCGACAGAGACTTGTCGCGCGTCACCGCCGTCCAGCCGTCGCTGAGCACCTTGGTGGCCGCCTTGCCCAGGTTCACCATCGGCTCGACGGTGAAGAACATCCCCTCCTGCAGCATCTCGCCCGTGCCGCGGCGGCCGTAGTGAAGGATGTTCGGCGCGTCGTGGAAGATCCGGCCCAGGCCGTGGCCGCAGAAGTCGGTCACGACGCTCATGCGGTGCCGCTCGACGTGGCTCTGGATGGCGTAGCCGATGTCGCCCAGCCGTGCGCCGGGGCGGATCGCCTTCAGCCCCAGCTCCAGCGCCTCGTAGGTGACGTCCACCAGCTTCTTCGCGCGGGCGCTGACCGGGCCCGCCGCGTACATGCGGCTGGTGTCGCCGTGCCAGCCGTCCAGCAGCACGGTGTGGTCGATGTTGAGCACGTCGCCTTCCCGCAGCGTGCGGGGTCCCGGAATGCCGTGGCAGACGACGTGGTTCAGCGAGATGCAGGTCGTCTTCTCGTAGCCGCGGTAGCCCAGGCAGGCGGGCACGCCGCCGTTGTCGTAGGTGAACTCGCAGATCAGGTCGTCCAGCCGCTCGGTGGAGACGCCCGGCCGGACGTGGGGCGCGATCATGTCGAGCGCCTCGGCGGCCAGCCGGCCCGCGCGGCGCATCCCCTCGAAGTCCTCGGGCGCGTGCAGGCGGATGCGCCCGGTGCGGACGGGCAGGTCGGCGGCGACGTCGGCGGCGGAGGCGAGGGTCATGCGGCGAAATCTCGAAGCGCGAGGACAAACGGTAACATAGGTCGCGCGATCGCACAGGCTAAGTCGTGATCGTCGCGATCGGCAGGCGGCGCACGATCGCCACCCCTTCGGGCCGGACGTCGCAGGCGTAGGCCGACATCTCTACGCCGCCCACGCGCGCTTCTTCGAACGCCCTGGCGAACGCCGGGTCGAGGTCGTGTGCGGGGGCGAAGGCGTCGCAGTCGGTGCGTTGCACCACGAACAGGGCGACGGCCCGCTCGCCCTGCGCCACGCGGGCGGCCAGCTCGCGCAGGTGACGGGCGGAGCGGGCGGCGACGCAGTCCGGGAACTCGGCCAGCCGCCCCGTGCGGCGCAGGTGGACATTCTTGATCTCCAGCCAGCACGGCGGACGCTGCGGATCTTCCAGCAGGAAGTCCACGCGGCTGGCCTCGCCGTACTTCACCTCGCGTCGCACTGAGGCGTAGCCCGCCAGCTCCGGAAGCGCGTCCGCCGCCAGGGCCTCGGCCACCAGCCGGTTGGGGAGCAGGGTGTTGACGCCCACGGGCGCGCCGTCCGCCTCCACCAGCTCCAGCGTCCAGGGCAGCTTGCGCGA
>CAZZZR010000148.1:3081-6776 GCA_964658605.1 uncultured Caulobacter sp.
CTTCCTGACCGCCCACGGCGTCGATCTGTGCGAGGCGCGGGTCGTGCCGGACGTCCATTCCGAGATCGTGGACGCGGTGCGGGCGCTGAAGGCCCGCTACGACTACCTCTTCACCACCGGCGGCATCGGCCCCACCCACGACGACATCACCGCCGACGCGGTGGCCGAGGCGATGGAGGTGGAGCTGGTCGAGGACGCCGAGGTGATCGAAGCGATGACCCGGCGTTACGGCGAGCCGCCCAACGCCGCGCGTCGGCGCATGGCGCGCTTTCCGGTCGGCAGCGAGCGGCTGAACCATCCCGCCGGCGGCCCTCCCGGCTTCCGCGTCGGCAACGTCTTCGTCATGGCGGGGGTGCCGGGGGTGATGCGCGGCATGCTGGAGGACGTCCCCGGCAAAATCCGGGTCGGCGCCGTCGTGCTCTCGCGCACGCTGCGGGTCGTCGGCACGGGCGAGGGCGTGCTGGCCGCGCCGCTGGAAGCGGTGGCCAGGGCGCATCCCGGCATGAGCCTGGGCTCCTACCCCTTCTTCACGCCCGAGGGGTTCGGCGCCAACCTCGTCGTGCGAGGGCGCGACCCGGCGGAGGTCGAGGTCGCGGTCGAGGAGCTGGGGCGGGCGCTGACCCGGGCGGGCGTCTCCGGCGTCGAGGCGGTGGAGGGATGAACGCCCCGGCGTCCTCCCTGCGGCCGTCCTCCCACGCGCGGTGGTGGATCGAGGCGGCGGGGCGCGTTTGGGGGCCCTATCCCCAGGCGCGGATGGAGGCGTTCGTCGCCGAGGGCCGTCTGACGGCGGCCAGCCTGGTCGGCGAGAGCTCCGGCGGTCCCTTCGCTCCCGCTGCGCTGGACGCCGCGCTGACGCGCCTGTTCGTGCCGGAACCGCGCGCGGCGGCTTCCCCGGCGCGGCCCGAGCCGGTCGGCGCCGCGCGGCCGTTGCTGGTCTTCGCCGCACTGAAGGAGGCGCGCGCCGACCTGTTCGAGGCCGCCGTCGCCGCGCAGGGCGAATGCGTGCGGGTGTCGCCCGGCCTGTGGCTCGTGCGCGCGCGCTGCGCCGCCGCTCCGTTGCGCAACCTGCTATCCCGCCGCCTGCGCGAGGGCGACGTGCTGGTGGTGGCCGAGGTCGAGGCCGGCCAGGCGGCCTGGTTCGCCCTCTCGGGCGAGACGGACCGAACCCTGCGCAGGCTGATGGCGCCCGCGCGGCAGGACGCCTGAAGCGTCGGCTCAGCGCCCCTTGAACACGGGCGCGCGCTTCTCGAGCAGCGCCTCGACGCCTTCCATATGGTCCTCGGTCATGTGGCTGAGACCCTGGGCCGCGGCGCTCAGCTCCATCACCGTGTCGTAGCTGGCGACCTGGCCCTGGCGCAGAAGCGACTTACCTAGGCGCAGGGCGTGCGGCGGCTGCTGCGCGATGCGGTTCGCCAGCGCCATGGCCTCGTCCATCAGCGCCTCGGGCGCGACGACGCGGGAGACCAGCCCCCAGGCGCAGGCGGTGTCGGCGTCCACGATGTCGCCGGTGAACAGCATCTCGGCGGCCCGGCTCATGCCCACCTGGCGCGGCAGGAGCCACGCCCCGCCGTCGCCGGGGATCAGGCCGAGCTTCAGGAAGGTGACGCCGAAGCGGGCGGCGCTCGACGCGATGCGGATGTCGGCCATGCAGGCGACGTCGCACCCCAGCCCGATCGCCGCCCCGTTCACCGCCGCGATCAGCGGCACCTCCAGGTTGTAGAGCGACTTGACGATGCGGTGGATGTTGCGGCGGTAGCCGTCGCGGATCTGCACCCCGCCGCCGCCGAACGCCCCCTCGCGGTTCTTCATCGCCTTGACGTCGCCGCCGGCCGAGAAGGCGCGGCCTTCGCCCGTCAGGATCGCGCAGCGGATGGCGGGATCGACGTTGATCGCCTCGCAGGCGGCCTGCACCACATCCCCGTCGCCCGGCTGCCCCAGCGCGTTCATCGCGTCCGGGCGTGAGAGGGTCAGGACGGCGACGGGGCCGTGGATGTCGGTGCGGATCAGGGACATGCGGCGCCTTCCAAATGGAACGGGCGCGCGCCGCGGAGGAGCGCGCCCGAAGGTCTCTGCAGGGTCTGAAGCCCTACTTGCTCAGCTCGGCCATCAGTTCCGGCACAGCCGCCTTGTAGTCCGCCACCAAGCCGTAGTCGGCGATGGCGAAGATCGGCGCGTCGGCGTCCTTGTTGATGGCGACGATGGTCTTGGAGTCCTTCATCCCCGCCAGGTGCTGGATGGCGCCGGAGATGCCGATGGCGATGTAGAGCTGCGGCGCCACCACCTTGCCGGTCTGGCCGACCTGGTAGTCGTTCGGCGCATAGCCCGCGTCCACGGCCGCTCTGCTGGCGCCGACCGCGGCGCCCAGCTTGTCGGCCAGGGGCTCGATCACCGCGTGGAACTCCTCCGCCGAACCGAGCGCGCGGCCGCCGGAGACCACGATCTTGGCGCCGGCGAGTTCGGGGCGGTCCGACTTCACGACCTCCTCGGAGACGAACTTCGCCTCCGGCCCTTTCGCGGCGCCCGCGCCGATCGCCTCGACCATACCCGCGCCGCCTTCAGCCGCCACCGGCTTGAAGGCGGTGGGGCGCACGGTTGCGACGATCTTGCCCTCGGGCGCCTGCACCGTCTCCAGCGCGTTGCCGGCGTAGATCGGGCGCACGAAGGTGTGGGCGTCCACCACCTCGATCACGTCGCTGATCGGCGACACGTCGAGGAGGGCTGCGATGCGGGGCATGAAGTTCTTCCCCGCCGACGTCGAAGGCGAGAGGATCACGTCGTAGCCGGGCGCGACCGTCAGGGCGGCGTCCGCCACCGCCTCGGCGATCAGGTGGTCAAGCGGGTCGCTCTCGGCGTGCAGCGCCTTGCGTACGCCGGCGGCCTTGGCGGCGACGGCCGCGACGGCCTCCGCGCCCTTGCCCACCACCAGCACGTCGATGTCTCCGCCGATGGCCTGCGCCGCGGACAGGACCTTGAGGGTGGCTTCGCTGACGGTCGCGCCGTCATGGTCGGCGATGACGAGGACGGCCATCAGAGCACTCCCGCTTCGTTCTTCAGTCGCATGACGAGGTCGGCCACCGTCTCGACCTTGATGCCGCCGCCGCGCTTGGGCGGCTCGGTCACCTTCAGCACCTTCAGGCGCGAGGTCACGTCGCCCGCGCCGAAGTCGGCCGGGGTCTTCTGGTCGATCGGCTTCTTCTTGGCCTTCATGATGTTGGGTAGGGATGCGTAGCGCGGCTCGTTGAGGCGCAGGTCGACGGTGACGACCGCGGGCAGAGCGACCTCCAGCGTCTGCAGCCCGCCGTCGATCTCGCGCGTCACCTTGGCGGTGTCGCCCTCGACCTCGAGCTTCGAGGCGAAGGTCGCCTGCGGCTGATTCAGCAGCGCAGCGAGCATCTGGCCGGTGGCGTTGTTGTCGCCGTCGATCGCCTGTTTGCCCATGATGACGAGCTTCGGCTGCTCGGCCTCGACCACGCCCTTCAGCACCTTGGCCACGGCCAGGGGTTCGAGGTCCTGATCGGTCAGCACGTGGATGCCGCGGTCGGCGCCCATGGCCAGGGCGGTGCGGATGGTCTCCTGGCACTGCTGAACGCCGATGGAGACGGCGACGATCTCGGTGGCGACGCCCTTCTCCTTCAGGCGCACGGCCTCCTCGACGGCGATCTCGTCGAAGGGGTTCATGCTCATCTTGACGTTGG
>CAZZZR010000149.1:0-6628 GCA_964658605.1 uncultured Caulobacter sp.
CGGCGGCCATGCCGGCGCAGTCGCCGACGTTGTCGCCCACGTTGTCGGCGATGGTGGCGGCGTTGCGGGGGTCATCCTCGGGGATGCCCGCCTCGACCTTGCCGACCATGTCGCCGCCGACGTCGGCCCCCTTGGTGAAGATCCCGCCGCCCAGCCGCGCGAAGATCGAGATCAGCGAGGCGCCGAAGCCCAGCGACACCAGGGCGTCCACGACGGGATGGCTCGTCGGGTCCAGCCCCATCGGGCCGGTGAGGAAGGCGTAGTAGCCGGCCACGCCCAACAGAGCGAAGCCCGCCACCAGCATGCCGGTGACCGCGCCCGAGCTGAAGGCGACGTTCAGGCCCTTGGCCAGGCTCTCGCTCGCCGCCTGCGCGGTGCGCACGTTGGCGCGCACCGAGATCAGCATGCCCGCGAAACCCGCCGCGCCCGACAGCACCGCGCCGATCAGGAAGCCGACCGCGGGCAAGGCGCCCAGAAGGAAGAACAGCACCACCAGGATCACGACGCCGACGCCGCCGATGGTGATGTACTGCCGGCGCAGGTAGGCCTGCGCGCCCTCCTGGATCGCCGCGGCGATCTCCTGCATCCGCGCGTTGCCGGGCGAGAGACGCAGGATCGCCCCCGTCTGCACCGCGCCGTAGACCACCGCCAGCAGGCCCGCGAGGACCACCCAGACCAATCCGCTCATGCCCGTCCCTATGCTGTCACAGAGGCGCGCCCGCTGCTGAAGCGGCGCAGTCGACCTCCGATCGCGTCACCGTCCCACCCACCCGCGGAACTGACGTCCGTCTTGAGGCTCAGTCGCTTCCATGGAGGCTTTGCGCCCGCTTCGCAACATCCCTGTGTGCAAAGGGCGCGGCGCGACGCGGCTCAGGGGATCGGCGCGCGGACCGCCGGGGCGGAGGCGGCGAGCTTGGCCAGGCGGTGCTGCGGCTGCTGCGAGACGACCACCACGCCGGTGAGGACGCCCGGCCCCGCGATCCGCTGCGCCTCGGGCAGGAGCGCGGCCTTCAGCGCGGCCTCGTCGATGCGGTTCGGATCGCGGGCGTCGCCGAAGGGACGGCGGTGCGCGGCCCGGATCAGCGCGTCGCGGAAGTAGGGCTCCTTGGCGCGCGCCTTGGCCACGTCCGCCCCGGGCGCTGTGGTCAGGCGGACGTAGGCGAAGACGTAGTTGACGAGCCTGCCCTGCGCGACAACCGGCAGGCCCACCGCGGCGAGGTCGACCGCCTGCAACTCGTCCTTGCCCGGCTTCTTCTTCTCGTCCGCTGCATGGGCGGGGGGCGTGGCCGCGAGCGCGGCGGCGAGCAGGGCAAGGACCATGCGGCGGGGCATGGGCTCAACCATGGGTCCAGCCGAGTTTCGCAGGCGTTACGTCGGCGCCGTCGAACCATACGACCACGCCATCGCCGTCGCACATCCTCCCGATCGGCGTGCACCGCACTCCCGCAGCCGCGGCGGCGCCGCGGAACGCGTCCACGTCCGAAGGCCGGACGGTGCAGACGATCTCGTAGTCGTCGCCGGCCGTCGCCAAGTCCAGCAGGCCGGCCGGCGCGGCGCGGCTCAGGGCGGCGGCCGCCGTCGTCGAGATGGGGACCTGCTCCAGATCGATCTCCACCCTCAGCCCCGACGCCGCGGCGATCCGGCCCGCATCCGCGAGCAGCCCATCCGATACGTCCGCCGCAGCGGAGGCGTACCTTCGGAGCGGCTCGCGCAGGCTCAGCCGCGGCTCGGGAAGCTGATGGCGACCCGCCAGGGGGTGGTCGATCCGCCGAGCCGCCAAGGCTTCGAGTCCCAACCCGGCGTCGCCGATGTCGCCGGACACGATCAGAACCTCTCCGGCCTGCGCGCCGCTCCGTCGCACCGTGTCGCCGGCGGGCGCGAGACCCACCAGGGTTGCAGAGACGGTCAGCGGACCGTCGGTGCGCACCGTATCGCCGCCGAACAGGCGGAGCCCGAAGAGGTCCTGGTCGTGCGCCAAGCCGGCGGCGAAGGCCTCGCGGTCGGCGACCGACGCGTCGTTCGGCCACGCGACGTTGAGAAACCAGCCCCACGGCTGCGCCGCCTTGGCCGCAAGGTCCGACAGGTTCACGCGCAGAAGCTTGCGGGCGATCAGGTCGTAGGGGGTGCCGGGAAGGAAATGGACGCCGGCGACGAGCGTGTCGGTGGTGACGACGAGCTCCTGGCCGGAAGGCGGGGCGAGAATGGCGGCGTCGTCGAGCAGCCTGAGCGCCTCCGGCGCATCTCCAGTGAGCGGCCGGAACAGCCGCGCGATCTCGCCGAATTCGTCCAAGTCGCAGTTGGCGGTGAGCGCCATGACCTCAACGCTGCTGGAAGCAGAGCGTGTTGCCGCTCGGGTCGTCGATATAGACCTCCCGCGTTCCCCAGGTCTGATCCAGGGGCGCTTGATGGACGGGGGAGTCGGTCCGCTCGGTCGGCTTCAGACCGCGCGCCCTGAACCGGGCGAAGAGGGCGTCGACCGCCTCGCAGACCACGATGGCCGATTGACCTCCCGGCGATCCGCGGGTGTTCAGGCTCAGGTGAAGCTCGTCGTCGCCACGGGTCAGGATGCCGTAGAACGGCTGTTCCGGCGTCATCACGGCGACGAGAGTGAAGTCCAGCACGTCTGTATAGAAGGTCGCCGCCTCGCGGATGTCCCTCACGGCGAAGGTGGGGATCAGCACGGCGACTCAGCCCCGCACATCCCGGGCCACCGCGTCGAGCGCGGCGTTGACGAAGCCGGGCTCGGTCGGGCCGTCGAAGAAGGCCTTGGCGAGCTCGACGTACTCGTCGATCACCACCTCGGTCGGCACCTCCGGCGCGGCGAGCAGCTCCCAGGCGCCGGCGCGCAGCACCGCGCGGGCGGTCGCGTCGAGCCGGGACAGCTTCCAGTTGGAGGCCAGCCGCTTCTGCACGGCCGCATCGATCTCGCCCTGGCGCGCGACCACGCCGTGGACCAGCTCGGCGAAGAAGGGCTCGTCGGCCTCGGCCAGCTGCGGACCGTCCGGCCCGCCCTCCAGCGTGCCGCCGAAGCGGTGATCGCGGAACTCGCGCACCACCGCGTCCACGCCGACGCCGGAGACCTCCATCTGGTAGAGCGCCTGCACGGCCGCCAGGCGCGCCACCGACCGCTCCTGCCGGGGCGGCGCGCGGGGGACGAGGGAGTGGGGCAGGCTCAACGCACCGACTCCGGCCCATCGTCGCTCAAGACGTCCTCGGTCAGGCCCTCGTCGCCCAGGAACTTGGCGAAGTCGGAGGTCTCGCGGAAGTCGCGGTAGACGGAGGCGTAGCGGACGTAGGCCACCTCATCGAGCGCCTTCAACGCCGTCATCACCGCCTCGCCCACGACGCTGGAGGGGATGTCGGTCTCGCCCCGGCTTTCGAGCTGGCGCTGGATGCCGGAGACCATGCGGTCGATCCGCTCCTGCTCGATCGGGCGCTTCCGCGTGGCGATGGCGATGGAACGCTCCAGCTTCTCGCGCTCGAACGGCGTGCGCCGGCCGGAGCGCTTGACGATGCTCAGCTCGCGCAGCTGCGTCCGCTCGAAGGTGGTGAAGCGGCCGCCGCACTCGGGGCAGGATCGGCGGCGGCGGATGGCAGCGCCGTCCTCGGACGGGCGGCTGTCCTTCACCTGGCTCTCGGCATGTCCGCAGAAGGGGCAACGCATCAGGCGTAGATGGGGAAGCGCCCCGTCAGCTCCAGCACCTGCGACCGCACGTCCGCCTCGACCACCGCATCGCCGCTGTCGTTCGCGGCGAGCGCATCCAGCACGCGCACGATCAGCTCTCCGATTTTCGTGAACTCCGCCTGGCCGAAACCGCGGGTGGTGCCCGCGGGCGTGCCGAGCCGCACGCCGCTGGTGATCGTGAAGGGCGCGGTGTCGAACGGCACGCCGTTCTTGTTGCAGGTGATCAGCGCGCGTTCGAGCGCGTGCTCGGCGCCCTTGCCGGTGACGCCCTTGGGCCGCAGGTCGACCAGCATCAGGTGGCTGTCGGTGCCGCCGGAGACGATGCGCACGCCGCCCGCCTCCAGCGCCGACGCCAGCGCGCGGGCGTTGTCGACCACCGCCTGGGCGTAGAGCTTGAACTCCGGCCGCAGCGCCTCGCCGAAGGCCACCGCCTTGCCCGCGATCACGTGCTCCAGCGGGCCGCCCTGGAGGCCGGGGAAGACGGCGGAGTTGACCTTCTTGGCGATCGCCTCGTCGTTGGTCAGCACCATGCCGCCACGCGGGCCGCGCAGCGTCTTGTGCGTCGTTGTGGTGCAGACGTGGGCGTGCGGCACGGGGCTGGGATAGACGCCCGCGGCGATCAGGCCCGCGTAGTGGGCCATGTCCACCATCAGGTAGGCGCCGACCTCGTCCGCGATGCTGCGGAAGCGGGCCCAGTCGATCGGACGGGAATAGGCGCTGCCGCCCGCGATGATCAGCTTCGGCCGCTCGCGGCGCGCCGTCTCCTCCATCGCCTCGTAGTCGAGGAGCTCGTCGTCCTGGCGCACCGTGTAGGGGATGGGACGGAACCACTTGCCCGACTGGTTGGCCGGGCTGCCGTGCGTCAGGTGCCCCCCCGCCGCCAGGTCCATGCCCATGAAGGCGTCGCCGGGCTGCAGCAGCGCCATGAACACCGCCTGGTTGGCCTGGCTGCCGGAGTTCGGCTGCACGTTGGCGAAGCCCGCGCCGAACAGCCGCTTGGCCCGTTCGATGGCGAGCGTCTCCACCTCGTCCACGAACTCGCAGCCGCCGTAGTAGCGCTTGCCCGGATAGCCTTCGGCGTACTTGTTCGTGAGGATCGAGCCCTGCGCCTCCAGCACCGCGCGCGAGACGATGTTCTCCGACGCGATGAGCTCGATCTGGTCCTGCTGGCGCCGAAGCTCGCGGGCGATGGAGGCCGCGATCTCGGGATCCCCCTGCCCCAGCGAGGCGCGGAAGAACTCGGCCTCGGCGGCCACGGGCTTGGCGGGGGCGTTCATGGGCGGGCGTCCGGGGTCGTGGGAAGCGCCCTTTTACGCCGCTTCGGGCGGGGGGCAATGCGGCCCGCCGCGGGCTGCGATGCGATCCGGGTTCCCACGGGCGCGTGGGCCGTTATATGGACGCCATGGCCCTCGACATCGCCGCGACGCCCTCCGACGCCGACCCGCTGCTGACGCTCTCGCCCGACCGCAAGGTCTCGGCGCGAGAGCTGTTCGGGGTGGACAGCGACATGCAGGTCCCCGCCTTCTCCACCCGCGACGCCCACGTGCCGGAGGTGGACGAGAGCTACCGCTTCGACCCCGCCACCACCTTGGCGATCTGCGCGGGCTTCGCGCACGACCGGCGGGTGATGATCCAGGGTTACCACGGCACCGGGAAGTCCACGCACATCGAGCAGGTGGCCGCGCGGCTGAACTGGCCGCTGGTGCGCCTGAACCTCGACAGCCACGTCAGCCGCATCGACCTCGTCGGCAAGGACGCGATCGTGCTCAAGGAGGGCCGCCAGGTCACCGAGTTCCGCGAGGGGATGCTGCCCTGGGCGCTGCAGCGGCCCATCGCGCTCGTGTTCGACGAGTACGACGCGGGCCGGCCGGACGTGATGTTCGTGATTCAGCGGGTGCTGGAGGTGCAGGGCAAGCTGACCCTCCTGGATCAGAACCGGGTCATCCGTCCGAACCCCTATTTCCGCCTGTTCGCGACCACGAACACGATCGGGCTGGGCGATACGACGGGGCTCTACCACGGCACCCAGCAGATCAACCAAGGCCAGATGGACCGCTGGTCGATCGTCACCACGCTCAACTACCTGAGCCACGACGTGGAGGCCGAGATCGTGCTCTCCAAGGCGCCAGGCTACGGCACGCCGGAGGGCAAGCGCACCATCGCCGCCATGGTGCGGGTGGCCGACATGACCCGCAACGCCTTCATGAACGGCGACATCTCCACGGTGATGAGCCCCCGCACGGTGATGACCTGGGCCCAGAACGCGGCGATCTTCGGCGGCGACATCGCCACCGCCTTCCGCCTGACCTTCCTGAACAAATGCGACGAGCTGGAGCGGCCGACGGTGGCGGAGTTCTACCAGCGCGCGTTCGGGACGGACCTGCCGGAGAGCGCCGCGCGGGTGAAGGTGGCCTGAGGGCGGGGTCCCGCAGCGGTCTACGAGCCGGCTGCTTCTCCGCCGACTCTCCGGCATGACTCTCTCTCCCTCCCCTCCGCTCTCCTTCTGCCTCCACGCCGCACCCTCTTCACCTGCTTCCTTTAAGCCCCCGCCCAGTGTTCGACGCGCCGCAGGTAAGTCGAAATCTTCAGAGGACGCCCTGCGTCCCGACCCCTCCGGTCAGCCGCCGGGCGGAGGGCGGGTCAAGGGCGAAGCGTAGCGGAGAGCCGAAGGCGTCCCTTGACGCGGCCTGCGGGCGGTGGCCGTGCGCGGCGGCGCAGAGGTCCACGTTCAGCGAGCGCCGACTTTCGTGGTGGAACGCTCAGCGACAAACGTGGTGGCCCTGCCGCCGTGCTCGGCCGCGTCAAGGCACGCTCCGCTTCGCTGCGCTCTAAAGGCCTTGACCCGCCCTGCGCGCGACGGCTGACCCATGGGCGTCGGGACGCGGGGCGTCCCTCCTGATCAAGTTCGACGAGCCTGCGGCGCGTCGAACACAGGGCCGGGGC
>CAZZZR010000150.1:0-6555 GCA_964658605.1 uncultured Caulobacter sp.
GGCGCCGCGACGTCGCGGGAGAGGCGGCTCAGGCGGCCCGGCGGGCGGTGACGACCGGGAAGTCGATGTCGGTCTTCAGCGCCTCGTTGACGTAGTTGGTGAAGGTGTTCAGCGCGACGTGGGCGATGATCTCCAGCACCTGCGCGTCGCTGTAGCCGGCGGCCTTCACGGCCGAGACGTCGGTCTCGGCCACGTGGCCGCGCGCACGCACGAGGTCGACGGCGAAGCGCACGGCGGCGTCGGCCTTCGGATCGTTGGAGGCGCCCGAGCGGTTGGCGGCCATCTCGGCGTCGTCGAGCTTGGCCAGGGTCTTGCCGAGGTAGCTGTGCGCGGACAGGCAGTAGTCGCAGGCGTTCGCCTGGGCGACGGCGAGCGCGATGCGGTTGCGGGTGGCGACGGTCAGGCCGCCCCTGCCCAGCGCTCCCGACAGGCCGAGGAAGCCTTCCAGGGTCTGCGGGCTCGTCGCGATCAGCCGGAACATGTTCGGCACGACGCCCAGCTGGGCGTTGACGGCGTTCAGCAGCGGTCGCGCGGTCTCGGGGGCGGCGGCGACGTCGGCGGGGATCGGGATCCGGGACATGGGGTTGGGTCCTAGGTTCGGGGGGCGGCGGAGCTGCCGTCGACACCGAGGTAAGGCCTTCCGTTGATCCGCAGTATCCTCTAGCTTCGGAAGCCTAGGTTTCGTGAATCGGAAGGCTTGTGGATCGCTTCGACGCCATGCGGACCCTGCTCGCGGCCGTCGACGGCGGAAGCCTGTCGGCGGCGTCGCGGTCGCTCGGGATGCCGCTGCCCACCGTCAGCCGGAAGGTGTCGGAGCTGGAGGCGCACCTCGGCACCCAGGTCGTCGTGCGGACGAGCCGCAAGCTTCTGCTGACCGACGCGGGCGAGGCGTTCGTGCAGGCGAGCCGCCGCATCCTCGCCGAGCTTGACGAGGCGGAGCGCGGGGCCTCGGGCGAGTATCAGGCGCCGCGCGGGGAGCTGCTGGTGACCGCGCCGATCGCTTTCGGAAAGCTCCACATCCTGCCGGTCGTGCTGGACTTCCTGCGCGACTACCCCGAGGTCAACGTGAGGCTGGCCCTGGCCGACACGGTCGTGGACCTGATCGACAACCACGTCGACGTGGCCGCGCGGCTCGGCCGCCTGCCCGACAGCGGTCTGGTGGCGCTGCGCATGGGGGAGGTGCGGTGGATCACCGTGGCCAGCCCCGCTTATCTCGCCCGCCGCGGCGCGCCGGCCACGCCCGCAGCGCTCGACGGCCACGACTGCCTCGCCTTCGAGGGCCTGCAGACCTCCCGCAGCTGGAGCTTCGGCCCTGGACCCGACAACGGGCCGGTGGCGATCCGGCCCCGTCTCGGCGTCAACACCGCCGAGGCGCTGATCGAGGCGGCCGCGGCAGGCCTCGGGGTCGCCCGCATCATCTCCTACCAGGCGGCGGCCGCCATCCGCGAGGGGCGGCTGATCGCCATCCTGAACGACTACGCGCCCGATCCCATTCCCGTGCATCTCGTGCATACGGGGCCGCCGTTGCTGCCGCTCAAGCTGCGCGCCTTCCTCGACTTCACCACGCCGAGGCTACGGGCGACGCTCGCGGCGCTCCCGGCATAGCGGCGCCTCGGCCGCCGCCGTACGCCGGTGGAACGTGCCGCGCGCCGGGACGAGGGCTGCGACGCTGTCGGCGCGCGCGTGCGCCTGGTCTTGGCGACGGCCGAGCGCCGAGAAGCCGTCCCCGCCGCGCACGTGGGGCGACCCCGCACGCCATCGCCGCCGGGCAGCACCCGCGCGCGCCTGGGAGGTCCTTCGGCACGCGCCGACGCGCCTCTTCTTCTATGGGACGCCATCCCATGTCCCGCCGTGCCCGGCCGCGTCGAGGCGCGCTGCGGCTTCGCCTCCGTTCTGCGGGCCCTGACCCGTCCTCCGCGACGGCCGTTCGGATGGCGTCGGGACGCGGGGCGGCCCTTCAGATCGGGGTTCGACGAGCCTGCAGCGCGTCGGACACGGGGTTGTGGCCAGAAGAAACAGGAAGGGAGAAGGCCAGCGAAAACAGGCCGCGCTCAGGCCGGCGGCGCCGTCACCCGGTCCTCCCGCTCCGCCGTGTAGCGCTCGAACCGGGCGATCAGCCAGGAGCGGAACAGCGACAGCACCGGGTCCGACAGGTCCTCCGCGTGCAGCTTGAGATAGTAGCCGTACCCCTCCTCGTAGACGCAGTCGAAGGGAGCGACCAACCGCCCGGCGCGGATCTCGGCGGCGAACATGTCGACGTCGGCCAGCGCCACGCCGCCGCCGGCCATGGCGTACTGCACGGCGGAGAGCGCGGTGTCGAAGGCCAGGCCCCGCTCGGTGTCGGCCGCGCCGCCGCACTGGCGCAGGAAGTTGGCCCACAGGAAGCCGCGCGGCTTGTCGTCCAGCTTCACGTGCAGCAGCTCCTGGCCGCCCAGGAAGGCGGTGATGTCGCGGCCGCCGATGGTGCGCGCGACCTCGGGCGAGCAGACGGGCGTGGTGCGGACCATCCAGAGAAGGTCGGTCACGCGGTCGTCGACATTGGGCCGGTCGTAGACCACCGCCACGTCCAGTTCGTGGTGGGGCAGGCCGGTGACGTGGCTGGACGAAACGTCGATCTGCACGTCGGGGAACTCACGGCGAAAGTCCTGCAGCATGGGCAGCGCCATCTGGTTCAGCAGTGACGGCGGCATGTGGACGCGCAGGGTACGACCCGCCTTCTCTCCGTCCTTGATGGTGTTCAGCGTCTGCTCCAGCCGATCGAACGCCTTCTGCACCACGGGCAGGAGCGCGGCGCCCTCGGGCGTGAGCACCAGGTGCTGCGGGCGGCGCTCGAGCAGCTTCTTGCCGAGAAGCTCCTCCAGGCTGATCACGTGGCGGCTCAGCGCGCTCTGCGACACGTGCAGCGCCTGCGCTCCCCCGGTGAAGCTGAGCTGGGTGCCCACCGCGTCGAAGGCGCGCAACGCGTTCAGCGGCAGCCATCGACGGTTGATCATGGACACGCTGGCGAACTCCGCAACATTTGGACGACCGCGTTCACTGTCCGAAGCGGCCGACCAACGGTCAAGCTCAAGACGTCCCGCCGAATAGGGATATGAGGAAATGCGATTGTCGGCGCGCGCGAGCGGCGTGCGATGATCATGCGTCGTGTCGAGGTTGGACGATGCTTGATCTGCAGCGGGTCGCAGGCTGGATTTCCGAGCGCAAGCCGGGTCACAGCCTGCCCCAGGGCCTCTACACCGAACCCGACGCCTTCGCCTTCGACATGGAGGCGATCTTCGCGCGCAGCTGGATCATGGTCGGGTTCGAGGTCGAGCTGCCGAAGGCCGGGTCGTGGATGGCTGCGGACGTCGGGCCTTGGCCGGTGCTTGTCACCCGCGCCCGCGACGGCGTGCTGCGCGCGTTCCACAACAGCTGCCGCCACCGGGGCGCCAAGATCTGCCCGACCGGCAAGGGGTCGTCGCCGCGACTGGTCTGTCCCTACCACCGCTGGACCTACGAGATGTCGGGCGAACTGGCTCACGCCGCGCGCATGGGCGAGGACTTCGTCGCGGCGGATCACGGGCTCGGCCGCGTGCACGTGGAGAGCGTGGGCGGCGTGCTCTACGTCTGCCTCGCCGAGGAGGCGCCGCCGATCGCCGACTTCCAGCGCGACTTCGCGCCGCTGATAGGTCCGCATCGGCTGGCGGAGTCCAAGGTCGCGTTCGAGAGCGTGATCGTCGAGCAGGCCAACTGGAAGCTCGTGATGGAGAACGCCCGCGAGTGCTACCACTGCGCGCAGGCGCACCCGGAGCTGGCGCAGAGCTTCCCCGTCGGCGCCTCCGCCCACTTCGACTACGGCGAGGACCGGCGCCAGGAGGACTTCACCGCGCGGCTGGAGGCGGCGGGCCTGCCGATCGGCCCGATCGAGGGCGACTTCTGGCAGGCGATCCGCTTCACGCTCAACGACGGCTTCAAGTCCATGACCATGGACGGCGCCCACAGCGTGAAGAAGCTGATGTGCGAGGTCGGCGACGGCGACATCGGCTCCCTGCGCTGGGCCGTCGAGCCGCACGGCTTCGCCCACGCCACCGCCGACCAGGTGTTCATGTTCAGCGTCGTACCCGTCGGGCCGCGGGAGACCCGGGTCGTGTCCAAGTGGCTGGTGCACAAGGACGCGGTGGAGGGAGTGGACTACGACGTGCAGGACCTCGCGCACCTGTGGACCCAGACCAACCTGCAGGACCGCGCGCTCGCGGAAAACAACCAGCTCGGCGTCGATTCCCTGGGATATCGTCCGGGCCCATACTCCGCCGAGGCCGAGGCGCTCGTGATCCGCTTCGTCGACTGGTACGAGGCCAAGGCCCTGGCCTACCTGCGGGAGAAGGGTGCGCTCGCGCCTGACGTGGCCCACGCAGAGGCGCCGCGCCGCTATGCCGCCGTCTGACGGCCCCCGGCCGCCCGGCGAGCGACCGCTCCATCCCGACAGCCTCGCGGTAGGGCACGGCTACGACCCGGCGAGCGCCTGGGGCGCGGCCAAGCCGCCGATCGTGCTCACCTCAACCTACGTCTATCCCAGCGCCCAGGCCGCCAAGGATTTGCACGCGGTCTTCTTCGACGGCGCGGAGGGGACGGGGGAGCCGGCCTACATCTACTCCCGCCTCGGCCACCCCAACCTCAGCATGGTCGAGGCGCGGATGGCGGCGCTGGACCGGGCGCAGGACTGCGCGGGCTTCAACAGCGGCATGGCGGCGATCTCGACCCTGGCGTGGGCGCTGCTGCGGCCGGGCGACAGCGTGGTCTACAGCCGCCCGATCTACTCGGGCTCCGACAACCTCCTGAACACGGTGCTGCCCGGCTTCGGCGTGGCGGTGGAGGGCGTGGTCGACGGCTGCGACGAGGCGGCGATCCGCGCCGCCGCCGAGGCCGCGCTCGCCCGGGGGCCGCTGGCGCTGTTCATGCTGGAGAGCCCGGCCAACCCCACCGCCTCGATCGTGGACATCGCGCTGGTGCGCCGCGTCGCCGACGAGATCGGCGAGCGCACGGGCCGCCGCCCACTGATCTCGGTGGACAACACCTTCCTCGGCCCCCTGCTGCAGAACCCGCTGGAGCACGGCGCCGACCTGACGGTGACGGCGCTGACCAAATACTGCGGCGGCCACAGCGACCTGCTCGCGGGCTCCGTCAGCGGCTCGGCCGAGCTGGTCGGGCGGCTGAAGGCGCTACGCACGGTGCTCGGCACGCACCTGGAGCCGTTCAACAGCTGGCTCGTCCTCCGCTCGCTGGAGAGCCTGGCCGTCCGCACCGAGCGGGCGGTGAAGAACGCCGCGCTCGTCGCCGCCTTCCTGGCAAATCATCCCAAGGTCCAGGGCCTGACCTACCTCGGCTTCCTGCCGGCGGGCTCGGCGAAGCGCGCGGTCTACGATCGACAGTGCGAGGGCGCAGGTTCGACCTTCTCCTTCACCGTCAAGGGCGGCGAGGCGGAGGCGTTCCGGCTCCTGGACCAGCTGAAGCTGATGAAGCTGGCGGTCAGCCTCGGCGGCTCCGAGACGCTGATCTGCCACCCCGCCACCACCACCCACTACAACATCCCCCGCGAACGTCGGCTCTCCAGCGGCATCACCGACGGGACGATGCGCCTCTCCATCGGGCTGGAGCACCCGGACGACCTGATCGCCGACCTGACACGGGGCCTCGATGCGGTCTGAGCGCGGCTTCGACCCCAAGGCGATCGGCGGCAAGCTCCCGGTTCCCGACCGCCGCGTCGACGTGCTGGTGGTAGGCGCCGGCCCGGCCGGAAGCGCCGCCGCCATCGCCGCCGCACGGGGCGGGGCCAGCGTGCTGCTGGTGGACGAGAACCCGGTCGGCCCGGGCCTGATGGGGACCGACGTGCCGCTGTTCTACGGCGGCCGCTACACCCACGCGGTGCAGGCCAAGGCGCGGATGGTCGAGCAGGTGTTCGCCGCCAACCCCGCGCTGGAGGCGGCGTTCGAGGCGGGGGTGGAGGTGGAACTCGGGACCTACGTCTGGGGGCTCTACGTCCCTGGCGAGGGCCTGGCGTCGCTGCCGGAGCCGGTGGCGGGGCTGGCGGACGAGGAGCGGGCCTGGATGGTCGGCTTCCGCCGCGCGATCGTGGCGACGGGAGCTCGCGACGTGGTGCTGGGCTTCGACGGCTGGGACCAGCCGGGCGTGATGGGCGCGCGGGCGTTCGAGAGCCTGGTGAAGACCTACGACGCCTTCGCCGGGCGGCGGCTGGTCATCCTGGGCTCCGGCGGCCTAGCGGTGGCTGCCGCCCGGCTTGCGCTCGCGCGGGGGCTGGAGGTCGCCGCGCTGGTGGAGGTGGAGGGCGAGGCGCGTTCGCCGCACGCCGCCGCGCTGGGGGTCGAGGTGTTGACCGGGACCGTCCCCCTGCGCGCGAGCGGCGGCGCCGACGGGGTGGAGGCGCTGACCGTCCGCATCCTCGCCACCGGCGCCGAGCGCACCCTGGCCTGCGACACGGTGGTGCTCGCCGTCGCCCTCACCCCGGTGGTCGAGCTTTTGGATGCGGCGGGCGCGAAGCTCGCCATGCGCCCGGACCTC
>CAZZZR010000151.1:0-6515 GCA_964658605.1 uncultured Caulobacter sp.
TGTCCGGCGGCACCTACGTCAAGGCCGCCGCCGGCAGCGGCGACGCCTTCGGCCAAGCGATCCCCCCGGACGCCGACATCGGGCGCTTCGCCATCGGCGCCGAGTGGGACAGGCTCGCCCCCGGCGGCAAGTCCGAAAAGTACCTGAACCTGCGCCGCGCGCACCCCGACCGGCCCTGCGCCACGATCACCGCCGCCGGCGGCTACCCGAGCGCCGCCGGCGTCACCCACTGGGCCGAGAAGCGCAAGTTCACCATTCCCGAGCTGCGCCGCCTGTGCGGCTTCCCCGACGACTTCGCGCTGCCCGGCACCTTCGAGCAGCAGTGGGAGCGCCTGGGCCGCGCCGTGCCGCCCGTCATGATGGCCCGCGTCGCCGCGCACGTGCGGGACGCGCTCCTGACCCCGAACGCCCCCCAGACCCCATGAGTCAAGACACCGTCACCCCCGGCGCGAAGTGGGAGTTCGGCGCGGACGTCGCCGCCTGCTTCGACGACATGCTGGCCCGCTCGATCCCGCAGTACGCGGCCATGCGCCAGGCCTGCCTGCACCGGGGCGAACGCTACGTCACCCCCGGCACCCACATCGTGGACCTGGGCTGCTCGCGCGGCGCCGCGCTCGCGGACTTCGTGCAGCGCTTCGGCCCGCAGAACCGCTACCTCGGCGTCGAGGTCAGCGCCCCCATGCTGGCCGCCTGCCGCGAGCGGTTCACCCTGCCCATCCGGGACGGCTGGCTCCACGCCGTCGACCTGGACCTGCGCGACGCCTACCCGGACGTCGAGGCGAGCCTGACCCTGTGCGTCCTGACGCTTCAGTTCGTCCCCATCGAACACCGCCAGCGCATCCTCGCCGACGCCTTCGCGCGCACCCGGCCCGGCGGCGCGCTCCTGCTGGTCGAGAAGATCCTCGGCGCGGACGCCCACACCGACCGCGCCTTCGTGGACACCTACTACCGCCTCAAGGCCGCCAACGGCTACAGCCGGGACGCGATCTACAAGAAGAAGCGCAGCCTGGAGGGCGTTCTGGTTCCCGTGACCGCCCGCTGGAACGAGGACCTGCTGCGCGCCGCCGGCTTCGCCCACGTCGAGTGCTTCTGGCGCTGGATGAATTTCGCCGGCTGGCTCGCCGTGAAGCCGGCCGCCGCTCTGTAAGGAAACCGACATGACAATACGACCGAGCCTTTCCACCCTCTGCCTCTCGCTGGGCTTCCTGCTGTGCCTGTTGCCGCTGAAGACGCACCCCCGGGCCGTCTTCGGGTACGGCTACGTCCTGGGCATCACGATGGGCGGGGCACTCGTTTCCACCTTCCACGAGTGCCGGCCAAAGAAATGAGCACCACCGCCTGGGACCAGCGCGAGGGCGAGTCGCCCAAGGCGTATCAGGCGTTCTGCGCCTACCGGGACATGGGGGCCGACCGCTCCATCGTCAAGGCGCACCGGCGGCTGTCCCAGACGGACGCCGGCCGCGCGCCGCGCCACTGGGACGTCTGGGCGTTCGAGAACGACTGGAAGACGCGCGCCGCCGCCTACGACACGCACCTGGAGCTGATCGCCCGCCAGGTCCGCGAGGAGGAGCACCGCACCGAAGTTCGCGCCTACCGCGAGCGGGCCCGCAAGAGCGCCGCCGCCCTCTCCGAGCTGACCCTGGTCGCGCTCCAGAAGGCCAGCGCGCGGCTGATCGCCCTCGACCCGAGCGAGATCAAGGCCGGGGACCTGCCCCACTTCCTCCGCGCCGCCGCGCAGATCATGGACACCTCGCTCAACGCCGAGGCCGAGGCCGTCGGGGTGCGCGAGTTGGAGAACATTTTCGACAATGCGAAGGGGGCGGGGGTTCCGGGAGCGGGTTAGCGGGTGGGCCGCCGAGGAGACCGCGCTGGTCCAGCACCAGCGCCGCGAGAAGGCGCAGCTCGCCGTGGACCGCGCCGGCCAGCCCGCCGTCATGCTCGGCCCCGGCGCGACCCTGCCCTGGCGCGACTGGGCGAGCCGCTACTTCCCGAACACCACGCGCCACCCCTACGGCGAGCGCCACGTCCGGCTCTGGGACTGGGCCGAGGGCCTGGCCCCGGACGTGCGCCCCCGGCCCGAAGTCTCCCCCTGGCCGCGCGGCGGCGGCAAGTCCACCACGGGCGAACTCGTCGCCGCCCGGCTCGGCTGCACCCTCAAGCGCCGGTTCGTCCTCTACGTCTCAGAGAGCCAGACGCAGGCCGACGAACACGTCCGCGCCATCGGCGGCCGCTTCGAGGCGCTGGGGCTGGGCCGCGCCCTCAACAAGTACGGCGTCGCCAAGGGCTGGCGCCGGAACCAGCTTCGCACCGAGAACGGATTCAACGTCGCCGCCTTCGGCCTGCTCTCCGGCGCGCGCGGCGTCAAGCTGGACGACTTCCGGCCCGACCTGATCATCTTCGACGACATTGACGGCCGGCTCGACACGCCGAAGACGACCGAGAAGAAGATCTCGATCATCACCGAGACCCTGCTGCCCGCCGGCAGCTCCGACCTGGCCGTGCTGTTCCTGCAGAACCTGATCATCCCGGACGGCATCGTCAGCCAGCTCGTGGACGGGCGCGCCGAGTTCCTGATGGACCGGCGCGCCTCGCCGCCCGAGCCGGCCATGCGGGACCTGGCCTTCGAGCGGGCCTTCCGCGACGACGGCACCGCCTTCTGGCGCATCACCGGCGGCGAGCCGACCTGGGCCGGCCAGGACCGGGCCACGTGCGAGTTCCAGATGAACCTCTGGGGCCGGCGCGCGTTTCTGCGCGAGGCGCAGCACCGCGTCCGGGAGGAGGAGGGCGGCCTCTGGGACAGGGCCCGCGACATCGAGCCGTTCCGGGTCGTCCAGCACCCCACCCTCTCGCGGGTCATCGTCGCCGTGGACCCGTCCGTCGGCGACGGCAGCGGCGACGCCTGCGGCATCATGGTCATCGCTGCCGGCTGGCTGCCCGCCGAGGGCGGGCGGCGCAAGCAGCACGCCTATCTGCTGGCCGACAAGACCCTGAACGGCTCCCCGGCCACATGGGCCAAGGAGGTCGCCGCGGCCTGCCACACGTTCCACGCGACCGAGGTGGTGGCCGAGTCCAACCAGGGCGGCACGCTGGTCGAGGCGGTCCTGAAGACCGAGGACGGCATCCCGCCCATCACGCTGGTCCACGCCAGCGACAACAAGATCACCCGCGCCGAGCCGGTCCAGAAGTGCGCCGAGAACGGCCTGATCCACCACGTCGGCACCTTCAAAGAGTTGGAGCGGGAGCTCTGCACCTGGAAGCGCGGCGACGCCTCCCCGAACCGCCTGGACGCCTACGTCTGGGGCGTGACGGCGCTCAAACTGGAGGACCAGAGCTGGGCGCACTCCGAGGACGCCCTGGCCCGCCTGCTGGCGATGAACGGCATCAAGCCATGAGACTGTCTTACAGCGCACACGCGAAGCGCCGGGCGCGGGAGCGGGGCGCGCCGATTCTGTCCGCCCTGCCCGAAGACGCCGAGGAGATTCCCGGCCACGCGCGCCGCGAAGACCATATCACTTTTGAGTTCCGCCGCCGGGACCGCCGCTGGCGCATCGTGCTGGCCGTCGGGGACGTGACGCGCGGCGCGACGGTCGTGTCCATCATGTCGCCCGACACCACCGACACCCCGGCGGTGCGGGCCGCCCGGCGACTCGTCAAACGCAATCCGGGCCGGCTGGCGCGCGTGAAGCGAAAGCAAATCGTCAGGAAATTGGAGGCGAGTGATGACGTTTAGCATTCTCATTTTCGTCGCCCTGCTGCTGATCCTCCTGTTCGGCGGGACCGGCGGCGGCGGCACGGGCCGTCCGCTCAGTCGGGACGTGCCTTATCCCCTCCCCCCGCGCCCGAAGGAGAAGCCATGAGCGTCAAGATCGCCCGCATCCCCGTCGAGTCGAGCAACATCGCCGCCGTCGGCCACGACGCCGAGACCGAGACCCTGGACGTCGAGTTCCACAACGGCACCGTCTACCGCTACGCCGAGGTCCCCCTGGAGGAACACGAGGCGTGGATGCAGGCCGACTCCCTCGGCGCCCACTTCGCCCGCTTCATCCGCCCGCGCTACATGGGCGTCAAGCTGCTCTTGCCAGAGGTAGAAACGAGCCATGAAGTATCGCGTTGTTGACGTGAACGAGGCATTCGGGTATCGCTACATCGTCCGCGAGTTTCGCTGGCGATGGATGGCAATTCTCTATGCCTTCTGCTCGTTTGGCCCTGATGCCTTGTGGGGCAGGCGCATTATAGAAGAATGCGCCTGAGTCGCCTAATATGGCCCACCCGCACAAGACTAAAAAGCTGCGCGCCAAGTTGGACAGGGCGCGCGCCGAGAGCCGCGCGCTGCGGGCCGCGCTGGACGCCGACCGCGCCCTGTGGTCGCACCTGCTGTTCTGCCCCGACTGCCAGTTGCAGACGGTCCTGCGGCTGCTCTGCCCCGACGCCCTGGCCCTGCGCCACGCCGCCCGCAAGCCCGTTCCTGCCAAGAAAAAACACTGATGCGCTTCCCCTGGACCAAAACGCCCGACCCGCCGTCCGCCGCGCCGGAGCCGCCCCTGCGCGAACTGGTACGTCAGGAAGTGACCGCGCTGGTGCAGGAGACGCGCCAGCAGGCGGGGGCGGCCCTCGCCGCGCCCCAGAGGATGCAGCTCGGCCAGAGTCCCATCCCCGGCGCGCCCGGCACGTCGCCGCTGACGTCCCCCGCCCAGGCCCCCTACCCCGTCTACGCCTTCGACACGCCGATTGACTGGTCCACGCCGTCCCCGCCGCAGCGCCGCCCGCGCGCGGCCATCAGCCTGCAGACGATGCGGACCGTCGCGGACACCTACGACGTGCTGCGCGCCTGCATCCAGCAGCTCAAGCGCGAGGTCATGGCCGTCCCCTTCAAGGTCGGCCCGCGCGAGGACGGCGACGACCGGCGCGGCGTCCAGCGCCAGGTCAAGGAGATGGAGACGTTCTTCGCCACCGCCGGCGGCCTCGGCGGCTTCGGGCGCACCCGCCAGTATTTCGAGGGCATGGTCCTCGAGGACATCTGCGTCATCGGCAGCGCCGCCGCCTTCTACACCGGCACGCGCGGCGGCGGCGTCTACCAGGTCATCCCCATTGACGCCGCCACCATCCGCCCCTCGGTGGACGCCTGGGGCTTCCCCGGCCCCGGCGACGAGATTTACGAGCAGTGGGTCTGGGGCGTCCTGTGCGGGCGCTACACGGCCCAGGAGATGTACTTCGACGGCCTGCCGACCAACGCGCGCTCCTGGTCCCCCTACTGCGCCTCCCCGGTCGAGTGGCTCATCAACGTCGTCAACAGCGCCCTGCGCGCCGACGACTGGAACCGCCGCTGGCTCACCGACGGCAACGCGCCCACGGACATCCTCACCGCCCCGGAGAACTGGACCCCCGAACAGATCATCGCCTTCTCGCAGTACTGGGACGCGCTGCTCTCCGGCGACTCCGGGGGACGGCAGAAGATGAAGTGGGCGCCCAGCGGCACCGCGCGGGTCGCCGGCAACACCCGCAAGGACGCCGACTTCCAGGAGTTCGAGCTGTGGCTGCTGCGCCGCTGCTGCGCGATCATGGGCGTCCAGCCCGCCTCCATCGGCTTCGCGGGCGAGCAGTACAAGGTCAGCCAACAGGACAGCATGGAGAGTACCAGCGCGTTCAGCGTCGGGGTGCTGCTGACGTTCCTGACGACCTTCTACAACGACCTGTGCGACCGCGCGGGCTGCCCCCTGGCCGGCGTCGCCTACGTCACCGCGCGGGAGGAGAAGGCCACCGAGCGCGCCACCCGCAACGACATCCTGGTCACCGCCGGCATCAAGAAGATCAACGAGGCCCGCCAGGACGAGGGCCTGGACCCCGTGGACGGCGGCGACACGCTGCTGGTCTCCACGCTCGTGCAGCCGCTGGAACTCGCGCTCAACCCGCCCCCGCCGCCCGCGCCGGCCCTGCCCGGCCCCGCGCCGAAGGCCGGCAAAACGCCCGCGCCGACAAAGACGGCCAAGACCGGCAAGACCAAGCCCGCCAAGAAATGAGCAAGCGGAAGGACATCCGCAAGGCCCTCAAGGCCGAGCGCGAGGAGTGCCGGCGCATCGCCCGTCGGGTGCTAACCGACTTCGAGCGTATGGGCTTCCTGCGAAACGCCGACCGAGTCGAGGGCGCGCGGGCCGTCCTGACCGCCCTGGGCGAACCGCCCGCCGATACCTACGTCGTCCAGCACGTCGCCGGCCTCACCGTCGTCCCCGACCCCTACTGACCTGTTCGCCTCGAACCATTGGAGCATCCTCATGAGCACCCGCGCCGCCGTCCTGAAAATCCCCGCCGGCACCGCCCTCGCCAACAGCGACAGCACCAAGTTCCCCGGCCTGGCCGCCGACGGCACCCCCCTGATCGGCGGCCTCAGCGTCGCCCCCTACGACGCGCTGGAGATCGACGCCACCGTCACCAGCGGCTCCCTGACGTTCTTCTACGACCGCCAGGGCGCGGACGGCCTCTGGTACCAGGTCGCCACGACCGGGGCCGTCACCGGGGCC